>CAZOJA010000111.1:0-7477 GCA_964579955.1 uncultured Veillonellaceae bacterium
GAAACGATCAACCAGTTCCGCGTCTGACCCTATAGGTTACATATCGATAACTACTTTTCGCCCCCCAAAAACGCAAAACGTTTTTTTGGGGGGTTGTTGCAGGAAATCGCCGTAGTATGGACGAAAGATAAATTTAGAATAGGAGGGGATTGGATGAAAGTCATTCAGGTCAATAAGCCCGGAGAAATTGCGATCGTTGAAAAACCGATGCCTGCAGAGCCTGGCGTTGGTGAGGTTTTGGTCCGGATTAAAGCGGCAGGTATTTGCGGTTCGGATGTGCACATTTTTCACGGCAAGAATCCGTTTGCCACGTATCCGCGGATTCTGGGGCATGAGGCAGCCGGTGAGGTGGTAAAGATTGGAGCCGGTGTAACGAATGTAAAAGTTGGTGATCATGTTGCCATCGATAATGTTTTTTCCTGCGGCAAGTGTCACGCTTGCCGGATCGGTCGGGCCAATGTCTGCAGCAGTGTGAAGGTTCTGGGGGTTCATATCGACGGGATCTTCAGCGAATATGTGGCGTTGCCTGCCGATCATCTCTATGTTGTTCCGGATGAATTGCCCTGGGAGCTAGCCGCAACGCTGGAGCCTTATGCGATTGCCGCCGAAGCGATGGACCGCGGTGCGGTGGAGGCACATGAATCCGTTCTGATTTGCGGCGCCGGACCGATCGGTCTGGTCATCCTGCAGGCTTGCAAGAGTATTGGCGCTCGCGTCATCATCATGGATGTCGTCGATTCAAGGTTGGAAAAGGCCAAGACGATGGGCGCGGACGCCGTAGTGAACACAAAGTGGCAGGATTTGCAGCAGGCAGTAATGGAATTCACCGATGGGGAAGGGATCAACGTGGCGATGGAAGCGACAGGCGTGATTCCTGTCCTGGAACTGGTCATTTCAAAACTGATGTCGCCTGCTGGCAAGGTCGTTGTGCTCGGTTTCCCCGTTGAACCGGCAAAAATTGCTCCTGCCGATATCATGAAACGCGAACTGGATATCAAAGGTTCTCGGCTAAACAACAAAAAATTTCCCGAAGTCATCCGGTGGTTGGCAGAAAAGCGAATCGACCCGACCGGCCTGGTGTCGCATGTCATGCCTTATAACGAAGTGGAACAAGGCATGGATCTGTTTTCCAACCGCCCGGAAGAAGTTTGTAAAATCATACTGACGTTCGGCGAAAAATAATCTTGCGTTTTGACAGGCGGTGAACTGAAAATCTTGAGCCGGGAACTGGCGGAGCAAATCCTCGGGGCGGTCGGTGGCCGCCCCAATCTTTTACAGAGCACACACTGCATGACGCGGCTCCGTCTGAATTTAAAGGACGGTGGCCTGGCTGATCATTCGCGGATTAAGTCGATTCGCGGCGTGCTTGGCGTTGTCGGTTCGGCGGATCAGCTGCAAATCGTGTTGGGACCCGGCAAAGTGCAACAAGTTGCCGCTGAAATGGAAAACTTGCTTGCATCGGAAACCTTGCCGGTCCAGATTGGTCGAGCGGCTGAAATGAAGGCGGCGGTGGCAAAAAAGAACAAGACTCCGTTCAAACAGTTTCTCGGGCGATTGTCTGCAATTTTTGCGCCGCTGATCCCGGTGGTCGTGGCTTCCGGCATGGTCGCCGGCATCACCAATGTAGCGGTTCGCCTGGGTGCGGATGCTCAGAGCTCTCTGGTGCAAATCCTTAATGTCGTGGGTTGGGGATTGTTTGCTTATTTGCCGATTTTTGTCGGCTATCAGACTGCGCGGGAATTTGGCGGCACGCCAGCTTTGGGGGGGCTCGCGGGCGTGTTGCTGATCAACCCGGCGATCGCTGCGGTTCAAATCGACGGAATGGCTTTGCTGCCTGGACGTGGCGGTGTCATCGGCGTTTTGTTGGTGGCTGGCTTTATGGCCTGGCTGGAACAAAGGATCAGGCGTCATGTTCCGGCAGCGCTAGACATCATTGTTACGCCGACGGTTACACTGCTAGTGGGCGGCATACTGACCTACACGATATTGCAACCAATCAGCGGCATGCTTTCGGACATGGTTGTGTCGCTGTTTCGCCAGGCTCTTGCAACCGGCGGAATGTTGGCCGGCGCCATCCTGGCAGCCAGCTTCTTGCCGCTTGTCATGACCGGATTGCATCAGGGGTTGACACCGATTCATATGGAATTCCTCAATGTTCTACACGCAAATCCTTTGCTGCCGGTGCTGGCAATGGCAGGAGCCGGACAGATTGGCGCTTCGTTGGCAGTTCTGTTGAAAAGCAAGAACAAACGTTTGCGGGACATCATTAAAGGTGCATTGCCGGTCGGCCTGCTCGGAATCGGTGAACCCTTGATCTTTGGCGTGACTCTTCCTTTGGGACGGCCGTTTTTCACGGCCTGTGCGGGAGCTGCCTTCGGCGGTGCATATCAGGTTTCGATGCAGGTACAGTCGATCGCCATGGGGGTGTCCGGGTTGCCGTTGGCATTCTTGATTCGTTCCGACCAGATTCTGAACTATCTTATCGGGCTTTGCATCGCTTATTGTGCCGGTTTCGTCATTACCTGGCTGGTTGGGTTCGACGATCCGCCGCAAGAACCAGAGGAATAGGGGGCGGCTTGGTTGAAGGAACTCGGAATTGCCATTTTCAGCGGCCTGGAGCAGACAGTCGAACAGAATCTGAATTATTTGCACCTTGCGCGGCGATGCGGTTACAGCAGACTGTTCACATCTTTGCATATCCCGGAAAGTGATGCATCGGGCCTGGTCCAGGATACTCGGCGCGTATTGGCCTGTGCGGCAGAATTGGGTTATTTCGTGACGGCGGACATATCGCCCGCAACCTGGCAACAATTCGGAATCGGTCCGGCTCAGCTCAAAACACTGGGCATTGCAACCGTCAGAATCGACTATGGAGTCAGTCTGTCCGAAATGCGGGCAATTTCAGAGTCTGCAAACGTCAATGTCGAAGTCAATGCCAGTGTCCTGTCGCAAGCCGGGCTAGCTTTACTGTTCGATGCCGGGTTTGCCGCCGAGCGTTTGTCTGCCTGCCATAACTATTACCCTCGGCCGGAGACAGGGCTTTCCTTTTCATTGTTGATCGAGCGTTCTCGGCCATATCTCAGCCACGGAATTCCGGTCGGTGCATTTATTCCAAACCGGGGCAATCCACGCGGGCCTATCTTTGCCGGTCTGCCTACGGTGGAGGAACATCGTCGCCTGTCTGCCGTAGAGGCGGCAAGACAGTTGTGGGCGTCAGGCGTGATTGACACGATATTTTGGGGCGACCCTCTGGTTTCAGAAACTGCTTTGCGGTCCATTGCCGGATTGCCCAGACTGGATGAACCAATAATTACTATGCGTCTGATCATTGAATCGGAAACCGTTTCTGAGCAGGAACGCGCCTTGGTCTTTCTGCCAGTGCATACCAATCGCTGTGATGCCGCGGCGGTTGTCATCCGTTCCCAGGAAACCCGCAACCTATGCCGAAGGCCTGTACCGCCGCATGACCATCGCTGCAGAAGGCGCGGCGACGTTACGGTTGACAATGTCAATTACGGCAGATACATGGGAGAAGTGCAGATCGTGTTGCAAGACTTACCGACAGATGATCGGGTAAACGTTATCGGCAGGATTGCCGACGAAGATTTGTGTATGCTGGAATGCCTCTTTCCTGGCAGACAGTTTTGCTTTTCGGAGGTGACTCGGTCATGAATCTGGAACATCTGGTTACCGAAAAGCGTAATCCGGATACCCATGATATCGACACGCTGAGTACGCTGGATATTGTATCGGCGATCCAACGTGAAGATGAAAAAGTCGCAGCGGCGGTCAAATCGATATTGCCGGATATCGCAGCGGCGGTGGATTTGATTGTTTCGGCGCTAAGAAACGGCGGACGCCTGTTTTATTTGGGTGCAGGTACGAGCGGCCGACTGGGGGTGTTGGATGCGGCGGAGTGTCCCCCCACGTTCAGTACGGACCCGCAATTGGTCCAGGCGATAATTGCCGGCGGCAATGTTGCCATGTTTCAGGCGGTGGAAGGGGCCGAGGATGATGCGCTGCAGGCATCGCACGATTTACAGGCGCGCGGGTTTAAGTCCGGGGATGTGATTGTCGGACTGAGTGCCAGTGGCAGGACCCCATACGTCATTGGCGGGCTGCGGTGTGCCGAGCAGATCGGCGCGTTCAGACTGGCGGTGGTATGCGTACCCGGGGCGGAAATGGCGTCCCTTGCCCAGATTACCATGGCGGCGCTGGTCGGACCGGAGGCGATTGCCGGATCGACCCGTCTGAAGGCGGGCACGGCACAAAAAATGATACTGAATATGTTATCCACGGCGTCAATGATAAAACTGGGCAAGACATACGGCAACCTGATGGTCGATGTCCGGGCGACCAACGCCAAATTGACGGCACGGGTACAGCGTATGGTAAGGGATGTCACCGGAGCCGCCGAGGCGGAGGTGGCTGCAGCATTGGAGCAGGCCGCAGGATCAGCCAAGACGGCGATCGTTATGTTATTGGCGAGATGTTCGGTTCGACAGGCGCTCCAATTGCTGGAACAGGCGCATGGATCGGTTCGCCATGCGTTAACGCAGGCGGGAGGGACTCGGCAATACAAGAAGGAGAACGCGGATGATGCAGATTGATATGGAATCTCGACAGTTGCTGCTGACCAATGGCCGATTGGTGTTGCCTGATCGGGTCTGGCCTCAGGCATCGATGCTTCTTGTCAATGGGCTCATTGCAGACATCATTGATGATAATTCATTGGGAGAAAAACACGACAGAAAATGTCTTAATTATGATCGGGTTGACCTTCAAGGGGATCTGATCATTCCAGGACTGATTGATTTACATGTGCATGGCTGTGGCGGCGCCGATGTGATGGATGAACAGCCGCTGGCATTGACCGATGTGGCGACAGCTTTATTGAGACAAGGGACAACGGCGTTCTTGGCTACGACAATGACTGCTCCGGCTGTCAATCTGGATGCTGCGATCAGTAAGACGATCGACGCGCATTCGGCAAACTGCGTTGCCGAATGCCTGGGTTTTCATTTGGAAGGCCCCAATTTGTCGGCAAGGTATCGAGGGGCACAAAAAGTGAATGAAGGGACGGCTATTCCGACAATCAATTCACAGGTCAGGTTGATCACGTTCGCTCCTGAATTGCCGGAGACAGACGTGTATTATCCCCTGGCCGAACTACAGGGCCTTGTTCTTTCCGTGGGCCATTCTGCGGCCACCTATGAACAGATGCTGTCGGCGATGGAACGGGGGGTGCGCTATTTAACCCATGCGTTCAACGCCATGCCGGGAATCCACCATCGAACCCCCGGCCTGCTTACAGCGGCGTTGCTGGATCCCTGTCTTACCATCGAGTTGATCGCCGACGGGGTACATATCCATCCGTCTGTGTTGGAACTGGCCTTGCGACTAAAATCGCCGGACAACGTCGTGCTGGTATCGGATGGAACAAGAGCAGTCGGACTGTCCGACGGGGATTACGAATTGGGCGGACAAATGACGCATTTGACCGATGGGAAACTGACACTGGACGATGGAACCATTGCCGGTAGCGCCAAGCCGCTTTTGGACGGGGTAAAAATGGTGGCGAGAACTCTGCGGCGACCATTATATGAAGCGGTGCGGATGGCGACTTTGAATCCAGCCCGTATAGTCAAGGTCGACCACCGTCTCGGCAGTCTGGCTATTGGCAAAGAAGCCACGTTCCTCCGGCTTGACGCAGAACTCCAGCTTAAGCAGGTCTGGTTGCGGGGTTGTCTGGCTATAAAGTAGTTTATTTTAAAAATTGCTCAGAATAACATTTAAGATATTGCCGCCAAATATCGATAATAGGTTGAGAGGTTCTGGACGCTTCCGCAATTTCAGACGGTGGCCGACGGCTGAAGGATCGGAAGGGAGTCCAATCGCTCCCAGGGCAAGGATGCTCGAATCTCCTAAGGAAGGGAGGTGAGATTATGGATATGACGGCCGTGTCTGCCGCAATGTCAGTCAGACAGGCGGTAACACAACAAGCTATTGGAACGGCTGTGACGAAGTTGGCGATGAATCAGCAGCAACAATCCGGACAAATGGTCGTGGATCTGCTGAAATCAGCGTCACCGGCGGGCAAGGCGTCGCTTCCGCATCTAGGGCAGAACATCGATATTTCGATTTGACTTGCAATAAAAAACAGGTTCCGGAATTTCCGGAACCTGTTTTTTATTGTGAACGCAGGATTCCCTGCAGTTTTGTCAAATTCAGATAACACAGGTAAGCATGTTTGTGAGAGGAAGGGAACCTCTATTGAGGAATTTTTTGCGCGGCATCTGCATACTGCTCGGCGCGATGATTTGTTGGGGCGCGGTTACCGATAACGTCCTAGTATGGCCGGTACGCAATACACTTGAGTATCATGCGGCACGAAGCTGGTGGAATCTGGTCGGCGAGCCGGAGCGAAACCACCACGGCGCTATCGAAGGCATGGTCAGCGATGCGGCAGGCACGCCAATCGTTCAAGCTGCTGTTCTGGTGTCCGAATGGGACGGCAGAGTCCATTCCGGACTGACCGATCAGAATGGGCGCTATAGGATCGAACATGTACCCGTCGGCTTTTATCGTTTGGCGGCCGTGGCGCCTGGTTATACCGCTGTGCAGTCCGGTGGCGTCTTGCGTGGCGTCACTGTTCGACCAAACCGGACTGTACAGGCCTCCTGCCGACTACAGCAGGCCTCTTCCACGATGAAACCAGCGTTATTGGCACCGCAACGACTGGAACCGCAGGAACTGGTATGCCACAGTCCGGTGGCAGGATCAGCCAAGCGCGAGACGTTGCGATTTGATCCGCAACAATGGAATGAGTTGGTGTTTCTTTACCGTCCCGCGGAAAACCGCGATGGGCCTTTGCCGGTTTTGCTGACTGTTTATCCCGGTCCGGTGGACACATGGGAGTGCGTAAGCATCGGTCTGGCGCAGGCCGGTTATGCGGTTCTGGCAGTTGGACCGGCGTACGGACTCGATTTGACCAAAGATGTCGATGCATTGCAGCAATTACTTCTATTGGTTAAGCAGGGAGGAATTACAGGGCTGGACAGCGACCGAATCGCCGCGCTGGGCGGCAGCTACAGCGCTTTGTTGCTTGAACTTTTGATGCTGCGTGATCCGGGCCTTTCGGCGGTGATCCTGTTAGGACCGCCAACTGATATGTTCGATTTTCGCCGGCGTTTTGAAAGGGAGGGATTCCGACCGCCGTTCGGCCTTGACCGAGCTTTGGTGGCGCTTGGACTGCCGAGCAGAGACCCCCTGCGCTATCTGAGGCATTCGATGGTGTATCATGTGCGGCCCGGGCTGCCAGCGACGCAAATATTCCACAGTTATCAGGACGAGATCGTTCCGTACCAACAAAGCAGCTTGCTTGCGGATAGTCTCGAACGGCAGGGTGTAGAGGCTGAATTGCACTTGTTTGAAGGGGCCAGTCATTATCTATTGGAAGATGGGGCTGCAGCAATGG
>CAZOJA010000112.1:0-7415 GCA_964579955.1 uncultured Veillonellaceae bacterium
CGATGACTTCATTTACATTCATGTTGGTTGAGGTTCCGGCGCCTCCCTGTAACGCGTCCAACGGAAACTGGTCTGCAAACCGGCCTTCGGCGACTTCGCCGGCCGCCTGGAAGATCGCCGAACCGATCCGGTCGTCCAGTAACCCCAGATGCAGGTTCATTTCCACTGCTGCCTGCTTGACGGTGGCGATGGCGCGGATCAACTCCGGATGGACGAGTTGGCGGGATACTGCGAAATTCTCCAGCGCCCGTGCAGTATGGATGCCGTAATAGGCAGCGGCGGGAACAGGCTTTTCGCCGAGAAAGTCGGTTTCTGTCCGGAACATGGTCGCCTCCTGCAAATCCATCTTATTTGCTGCTCAATGCCGAGCGCACCTGAACTCCGCCGACCTTGCCAAGCTGCCCGGTGAGTGCGCCGAGTTCATCGGTCGTGCCCTGGACGATCAGGGTAATGACCGAAATGCCTGCTTCATTGTGGTGAATGCGGGGGATTCCCATCCGACCGGCAATGATTTGACCGTGGCGACTGAGGATGTTATTGATCTCCGGTGCTTTGGCCGGGTCTTCGATGACGATGCCGATGAAACCGAGTCGCTGGTTCATGGTTTGCCTCCAGTGTAAAATATTGCTCGGGGAAAAAATAAAGCTCTGTGCCAGACGTACAGAGCGGATGAACAGATTGATGCATATCGGCTGCATCAGGTTGATCATCCCTTGGCGTCAGGTTTTCACCCTGTTCCGCAGGTGTTCTTTCAGCTATTGACCATAGAAACGTGCTTCAGGGTTTATTCACAATTCATTATACTGCAATGGATAAATGTTATCAATGAATCGTTGATTAAATCCCAGGTATTTTTGGTTTGCGCTGGACTGCTGTGTTATAATTGAAAAGGAATTTTTGAACTTGGGCAAGGTAGGGTATTTTTTGGTGAAGCGGTTTATCAAGTTTTCTATTGTCGGACTGTCGGGAACGCTGGTCAACATGGCGGTTTACGCGGTTGCGGTGAACAGCGGCCTGTACTATCTGATTGCGGCGGTAATTTCTTTTCTGTTTGCAGTGACTAACAATTTTTACTGGAATTTTCGCTGGACCTTCAAAGGACAGGCGGCTTTTCGCAGTCGACGCAACAAATATTTCCGCTTTTTGGCAGTCAGTTTGCTCAATCTGGGCATCAATCTGCTATTGTTGCGTCTGTTGGTCGAAACGTTGGGCTTCGACAAGACTTTGGCCCAGCTAGTGGCGATCGGTTTGGTCAGTATCCTCAATTTCCTGATGAATTCAAGGTTTACTTTCGGCGAAAAAGCCGCCGAACCGGATGAAATGAGCGGAAGGGAAGCGTGAGCGTGGCAAAACACCTGATCATCATCCCGACATATAACGAGAGCGATAACATCGAAAAACTGCTGGACCTGATCAGTCGGACCGATCCGGCGGCACATGTCCTGATTGTCGATGACAACTCACCGGACCGGACTTATCAGATTGTTGAACGGTTGATGCAGACCAGCTATCCGGGACGGTTGTTCTTATTAAAACGGGCCGGCAAACTGGGGCTCGGCACGGCCTATATCGCAGGTTTCAAGTGGGCGCTGGCCCGTGATTACGATTATATTTTTGAAATGGACGCCGATTTCTCCCACGACCCGAAATATCTGCCGGCATTTCTGGCCGCAATCGAGAAATATGACCTGGTGCTCGGAAGTCGGTATGTTCCTGGCGGCGGCGTGAAGAACTGGGGCTTGCTGCGGAAGTTCATCAGCCGTGGCGGCAGTCTTTACGCCCGTACGATCCTTGGACTGTCATTGCGCGACTTGACCGGCGGTTTCAAGTGTTTCCGGCGTCAGGTGTTGGAAGCGATCGATCTCGATTCAGTCAAGTCCAACGGCTATTCGTTCCAGATCGAGATGACCTACCGGGCCCGGTGCAAGGGGTTTCGCATCTGTGAAACGCCGATCGTGTTTGAGGACCGTACCGCCGGCAAATCCAAGATGTCACGCAAAATATTCCTGGAAGCGGTGCTGATGGTTTGGAAGCTCCGAATGGATTCCAGCATTTCGGCATGAGGCGGTCGGTTGCCGTCTGTTTTGCCCTATTCATCCTATTCAACCTGTTATACAACATGACGCTGCCTCTGCATTTTGACGAAGCCTATTACTGGGTTTGGTCCAAACAGTTGCAGCTTTCTTATTTTGACCACCCGCCGATGATCGCCTGGCTGATTGGATTGACAGGTTCACTGGGCGACGCCGAGTGGCTGATCCGACTTGTTCCTGTCGGTTGTTCGGCACTGACAGGGTTGACGATCTGGCGACTGGCTGCGCTGCTATACTCGGTGAACATTGCCGACAAGGCGTTGTTGATTTTTTTGTTGTCACCGCTGGCCCAGATGGGTTTTACCCTGGCGACGCCGGATGCGCCGCTGATTCTCGGCTGGGCGCTGACCTTGTTTTGTGCTTATAGATCTGTGTTTGAACAACGGCGACACTGGCATATTCTTGCCGGCCTGGCCGCCGGGTTTGCGTTGCTGTCCAAATATACCGCCGTATTATTGTTGCCGGCCTTACTGGGATTCCTCCTTTGTTCCCGGTATCGGCGGCAATTGTTTCACCGTCAGGTTTGGTTTGCCATCGGATTGGCGTTATTGGTGTTTTTGCCGGTGCTGATCTGGAATGCCGGACAGGACTGGGTTTCGTTCCGGTTTCAACTGAATCACGGTTTTGCCGGACCGCAATCGCTCCAGCCGGGAACCTTTCTGGAATACCTGGGTGTTCAGGCAGTTGCCCTGGGTCCGCTGTTCTTTGTTTTTTTGCTGTATTTGTTGGGGCGGTATTTACCGGCGATGCTGCGTGATGAAAAACAGGCGTTTTTACTTTGGCCCTGCCTGACCGTGCTCGGCTTTTTCGCTTACGCCGCTTTGTTCAAACGGGCTGAAGGCAACTGGGCAGCGCCGGCTTATGTGTCCGGCATCGTTTTGCTGGCCCGCTGGTTGGATCAACCTCGCTACCGGCAGCTGTATAAGGCAGGTATCGTGCTAGGCGTCGTGTTGGTTCTGCTGTTGAAAGTGCCGGAAGCTTTCGGCTTTTTGCCGGCCAAACTGGTGATGAAGCGTCAACTGCTCGGTTACGATGCGATGTTTCAGCGTGCAGGCCCCTATCTTGCTGAAGGGGAAATGGTGCTTTCCGCCGACTATAAACTGGCCTCTCTGGCTGCGTATTATTTGCCCGGTCAACCTGCGGTCATGGTGCTGACTCCGTCACGAGTCTCCCAGTATGATTACTGGCGCCGCGAGCTGCCGGTCAAGCCCGGCGCGGATGCGGTCTTTTTCGGCTACGAACAACAAAAGACGGCGTTGGAACAACTCTTTGCCGAAGTCATCCCGCTGCCGCCTATGACGTATTCAGATCGATATGTCGAACGGACCCTGCAAGTATACCGTTGCCGCGGTTATCGGCCTAACCCTGGTCTTTGGTCAGGTCTTCCGCCATCTGGTTCAGGTTTCGCGCCATCTCGTTGACGTCCTGCACCGTGCCGGCGACCTGGGTGATCGCCTGGGCGATCTGTGGCATCACTTCGTCAATCCGGCAGGCCTGTTCGTAGTTTTTACCGCTGTCTTCGCGAATTGCCCGCAGCGTCGCCTCGATCTGCTTGATGGATTCGCCGGTCGAGGCAGCCAGTTTGCGGATTTCTTCGGCGACAACGCCGAAACCGCGCCCCTGTTCGCCGACACGGGCCGCTTCGATGGCGGCGTTCAGGCCGAGCATATTGGTTTGGCCGGCGATCGCCTTGATCAGTCCGACGACCTGGTCGGTTTCCTTGAGCCGGTTTTGCGACTGGCTGGCCGCCAGTGACATGGCGCGGCTGACGGCGCTGATTTCTTCGGTCTGGGCCGAGATCTCCTGCGACGTGCTGGCCAGGGTGCTGGTGCTGTCTGCCAGTTTTTCCGCCATTTCTTTCAATCTGTCCTGTTGGTCCACCGATTCGATAATGACCGCACCGCCCACAACCGTTCCCCTTTCGTCGTGGATCGGCATGGCGGTGGCGATGTAGGGCAGGCCGAACGTTGCTTTGTCGCCGCGTACCGATACGCGGCGATTTTCATTCATCGCCCGCACAATCGCCGTTCCTTGTTTGAGGGGCGTACCGGCAGCAATGCGCAGGTCCAGTTGCCGGCCTGGTTTATATAGAAGATACTTTTCCCGATCGGTCACCGCTACGCCGATATCGGCAGAGAACATGGCACCTAACAGCGGCATCACATGCAAAAACTTTTCCAGAACCGGATTGACATCGGACATGAATCGTTCTCCTCCCTGATTGAAAATCGCTCATTGCAACATTAGACAAAACTCGGCCGTTCGTCAAGAAAGTTATCGCTTATACTTGGTTTCATGCAATAATCATGCCACTGCGGGCCGCAACCCTGGCGGCAGTATCCAATACTGGTTTAATTCGGGCTGGCCAGGCGGAATCCTGCCGGTTGGTGAAGAAATATTGTTAATGATTATAGACGGATTAGTGCAGAGTGTATGGAAAGATAGACAGGAACACTTGAAAGGAGCAAGTTGTTTTCACAGAGTGGCAGGCAATGCAAAGCTAGCAGATTGTTGCCGCAGAACGACGATTGTAATATAATCAGGTTCAAATGGGCGAAGCGCCTGTTTTTCCTGACGGGACAGAACTGTAGAAAGGTAGAAAGGGAGTATGGACGTGAGAAAACAAAGACATGGATGGATTCTGGGAGTACTGGCGATGTTTATTCTGACGGGTCTGCTGCTGGGCTGCGGTAAAGCGGCGGAACCAAGCAAACCTGCGGCGCCTGCAGCGCCGGTTCAGGCGGCGAAAGTGTCGGTCGGCATTCTGAAACTGACCAGTACGGCGCCGATATTTATCGGTATGGAAAAAGGTTATTTCAAAGAGCAGGGGATTGAAATTGAGCCGCAATGGTTTGATGCGGCCCACCCGATTGCCGTGGCCACTGCTTCCAACAAGGTTCAGGTAGGCGCGACCGGAATTACGGCCAGCCTGTTCAATATGGTGTCCGGCGGACAGAAGCTTTCGATTGTCGCTGATAAAGGCCGCGAGCAGAAAGGTTATTCCTCCTCGGCGCTATTGATGCGCAGCGACTTGTGGGACGGCGGCGCCCGGAAGATTGAAGACCTCAAAGGCAAGCGGGTCGGAATTACCCAGACCGGTTCCACTTTCCATTATATGCTGGGGCGGTTGTTGGAAACGAAGGGGCTGAAACTGAGCGATGTGGAAGTGGTGCCGCTTGGCAAACTCAGTTCGGTCATGGCTGCGTTACAGGGCAAACAGGTCGATGCGGTCATTTTGAATGAACCCAATATCACCAAGGTCGAAAAAGCTGGCCATGGCAAGGTGGTTATCCAGGTCGGCGATGCGATCGACTATCAGACTTCGGCAATCTTCTTTGCACCGGAATTCAGCAAAAACCGCGATGTCGCGGTGCGATTCCTGGCGGCCTACATTAAATCCAGCCGCTACTATTATGACGCGACGCTGGTCAAGAAGGACGGCAAACTGGCGCCAGGCGCAAATTATGACGAGGTTGTCGGCATTATCGCAAAATACACCGGCGCACCGGTGGAGGACATCAAACTGGGCCTGCCGTACATGGATCGGGACGGCAAATTGCTGGCTAGCGATATTCAGACCCAGATCGACTGGTATTTCAACCACAAGATGATCGAGAAGAAAATCGGCGCGGACCAGGTTGTCGACGGCAAACTCTGGGAGGAGGCACTGCAAAAGGTTGGCGCCGCCAAATGAGGATTGTCATCGATCAGGTGGGGAAATGTTATGCGGGGCCGGACGGCAGTCCGGTCACCGCACTGGAAAATATCTGCCTGCGTATTGAGGAAGAAGAGTTTGTCGTGTTGGTCGGGCCGAGTGGTTGCGGCAAATCGACGCTGCTGAATATGGTGGGTGGTTTGCTGGCTCCTTCCTCCGGCCGGATTTTTGTCGAGGGTCTGGCGGAAGACCGTGACCCCTCGGTTGGCATGGTGTTTCAAGAGGTCGGCCTGTTTCCCTGGCGGACGGTCGCGGAAAACATCGGCTTTGGCCTGGAAGAGTCACCGATTCCTCCCGAACAGAAGCGGCACCGCATAGAACGCCATATTGAACTGGTCGGGTTGAATGGGTTTGAGAACTCCTATCCACACCAACTTTCAGGCGGTATGCGACAGCGGGCCGGTATTGCCCGCACACTGGCCATCCAACCGGACCTTCTGCTGATGGATGAGCCGTTTTCGGCGCTGGACGCGCAGACGCGGACGCTGATGCAGGAAGAACTGCTGCGGATATGGGAACAGCAACGGATCAGCACGCTCTATGTGACGCACAATATTCAGGAAGCCGTATATTTGGCTGACCGGGTTGTCGTACTGTCACGTCGGCCCGGACGGATCAACCGGATACTTCCTATCGACATGCCGCGCCGCGGCCGTGACGGCGCTGAACATATCGCCCGTTTCAACAGCTATTGCGACCTTATCTGGAACCTCATCCGCAAAGATGCGGAAGAGGCGCTGCGGGAGGTGTAGCAGCGTGGCTTCGTTTGAACGGGAAGTGAAATTCCGTCTCGCTTTTCTGGAACGGCGCGCGCCGCGTTGGGCCGGACCAGTGGGGATTTTGACATTATTGTCACTCTGGCAGACGTTGTGTATGAGCGGCTTGGTTTCGGAGCTTTATCTGCCGGCGCCCACTACGATTTTACAGACGGGGTGGGAAATGCTGGTGAGCGGCGAAATCGTCGGCAATCTCAAGGCCAGCCTACAGCGGATCGCTTGGGGCTTCGCCGTCGGTAGCATCGCGGGCATCCTGATCGGCTTGTTGACCGGGTTTTCCAAGCTGGCGGAAGCGGTAGGCAATCCTTTGATCTATTCGCTGTATCCAGTGCCGAAAATCGCGCTTTTGCCGCTGATCATCCTCTGGCTGGGCATCGGCGAGGTGTCGAAGATTTCAATCATCAGTCTGGGAGTGTTTTTCCCGGTCGTGATCAATACGTATTCCGGCGTGAAGAATGTTGACCCGTTATTGATCAAAGTGGCGGTCAGTTATCGTGCTTCCCGGCTGAATATCATTCGCAAGGTGATTTTGCCGGCAGCGTTGCCGGTCATATTCGCCGGACTCAAACTGGCTGCCGGCACGTCGCTTCTGCTGCTCGTCGCGGCAGAAATGATCGCCGCCAAAGAAGGAATCGGCGCGATGGTGTTGCACTACGGCGATTTGATGCTGACAACGAAGTTGATGGTCGGGGTTTTGGTGCTGTCTTTGCTGGGACTCATATTCAACCGCGCGCTGGAGTGGTTGGAACGGCTGTTGATTCCCTGGAAATAGCGTTCACCTGCAAATTGATTACTGCGAATTTTGCGAATTTAGCAGGAGTTTTTCCTTGT
>CAZOJA010000113.1:0-7384 GCA_964579955.1 uncultured Veillonellaceae bacterium
CAGTTCCGATATTTCCAGGAGTTGCTAATCAAGCGACAAAACGAGTTGCTTAAGTCTAGAAAGGACCTTGCCGAGTTGCTGGGTGGATCGCATGTGGACGTGATGATGGACAACCACCGCAACCATGTGTTGTTCATGGCCAACGTCCTGCGTTACAATCAGTTTGGCTTGCTGCTGAAAGTGTCGATTTGGGCTTATCGCTCCTACCATCAACATGGCTTTTCCTATGACTACTTTCAGGTAGCGCTGTCCTGTTGGCAGGAAACGATGCACGACATTCTACCGGCGCAAGCCGCGAAATTGATTGTTCCGCTGTACCAATGGCTGGCGGATCGCCATCAGGAATTGGTCGACTGCGCAGAGGATACGCAGACTGCCCTTTTTTCTCTGCAAGAAGATGGAGATGAATTGCAAGAGGTTTTTCTTGGGTTTATATTGCATGGCAATGAAAAGGCATGTCTCGGTCTCATGGACGAACTCATTGCCACACCCGGCGACTTGTGTGGTTTTTACATTCATATTTTGCAACCCTGCTTGAAAAGAATAGGCGAGTTGTGGGAACGGGGTCAGATATCCGTTGCGCTGGAACACATGGCCAGTGCAATCATTCATCGCCTGATTTCCTGCCAATATGCTCGACATGTCATGACGCCGCAAACCCAAGGCACTGCCGTGATTGCTGCAGCACAGAACGAACTGCATGACATCGGCGCACGCATCGTATCGGATATTCTAGAGATGGAAGGATGGAAGGTTTACTTTGTCGGCGCCAATACGCCAAATCGTGAGTTGATGAAGTTAATCCTCGATGTTAGGCCGGATTTGCTGGGAATCAGTGTGGTAGTACCGATTCACCTGCTGCATGTTGAGGAGCTCATTAGGCAAATTCGCGCCGATGTAACGTTGAGCCGCATGAATATTATGGTCGGCGGACCTGCTTTCGTTATTTCAGAAAATCTTTGGCGGCAAATCGGCGCAGATGCCTTGGTGATGAACGGAACTGACGCGGCGCAGTACGCCGGAGGTTGCTGGCAGAGGTGCAAATAAATGAACTCCAAGGTCCCTCCACTATGCACTGATCAGGAAGCATGGAAGATTGTCAGCCGCATCAATGCTGAAATGGCCGATCTTAACCGTGAACTGGCGCAATACAACCAACAGGTCGAAACACAAAACGAAAAACTGACAGCGCAATACAAAAAAATGCAGGCCATGAACAATCTGATTGAATCGTTATATCGCAAAGTGGCCGACCAAAACGCGCTACTCGAACAACGGGTCAGCGAACGAACTGAGAATTTGCAAGCGACGATTAAGCGATTGCAGGATCGGGAAGCCGAGAATCGACACGACGCGCAGTCGGCGGTTCGCGTCCAACAAGCCCTATTGCAAGGTCTGGATTTGTCTGAACACATTGCGGTTCGGACCATTTATCGGCCCTATTATTGCATTGGCGGCGACCTGTACTATTTTAGTCCATGCAGTGATCGACTGTTGCGGGGATTTCTGATCGACATTTCGGGGCACGGGCTGAGCACTGCCCTGCATACAGCATCATTGCATGTTTTGTTGCGTGAAGTCAACGAAAAGAATCTGCCACTGCCGGACACGATGCGTTGGCTAAACCAGAGGGCCGGAGAGTTTTTTGACGAACTTACGTTTGCCGGGGCGATTGCCTTTGAAATCGACCTGGAACTAAGGATGTTCCGCTGGGTCTGCGCCGGAATCCCCAAAGTTTGGGTTGCGACAACGGAGCGGCAGGGTGTTATCGATTGCCCGGGAATGTTCTTGGGGATTCACCGGGAGGAAACCTTTGAATTGCACACGATTGCAATTGATGCCGGCGATTCGATCTATCTGATGACCGACGGGATATCCGACTTGCTGGAGCGGAAAGCGGATGTGGAAGCTGGTTGCTTAGTTTTGGCCGACTATGAAGCGATGTTGGCGCAGTTGGGCGAGCTGGCTGATTCGGCAGAACGTCGGGATGATGCGACCGCTGTTTGCTTTCATGTCCAGTCGCTGCCGGAGTCCTTGATTTTCCGCAGCAGCTGGCCGAGATTCATCCAATTGAACGGATACGGCGATTACCAGAGATTGCGAGGGGTTATATCCCGGATTATTGCCGAGGCAACCGGCCAGGATCATTCCCTGGCGGAGGTGGCAATCCAGGAAGCGCTGGCAAACGCGATGGAATGTCGCGATGGCGTGTCGCGACAACACCAGGCCCGTGTTAAGTTGAATCGGTTTGGCAATCGATTTGTGGTTCGCGTGCAAACCTCGCGTATCGGTTTTGCCGGCAACGCTGTGCTCAGGCGGTTGCGGTCGGAGCGTGAAGCGATGTTCATCTATGGGGAAGACGCTTCGATGGGGCGAGGCATTCCGATCATGCTCTCAGTTACCGATAAAATGACGTATAACAGTGAAGGAACGGAGCTTCTGCTGGCCTGGCGGCTGAATCGGCGTTGAAGCGAAAGCGCCAGGAGTGACGAAGCTGCTTCGACGATGAGGAGACAAGGATGAGAATATATAGACAGAAGAAGAACTGTCGCCGGTTTTCGCGTGGATTCACGCTTGTTGAATTGATGGTGGTTATTGCGGTAATCTCGGTTTTGGCTGCGATTGCAGTTCCCCGATTGACGGGACAGTCTGAGAGTGCGATGGAAGCGCAGTGCCGTGCCAACCGAACGATCATCGAACGGGCCGAAGCTGCTTATCGAGCTGCCCAGGGCAGAAGCAGCGGGGCGACGATAGCTGAGAGCATTGCCAATCTTCAGGCGACGGGCTATCTTGCCTCAACGCCGGTATGCAAAAAAGGCGGCGAGTACTCCTGGGTATCCTCGGCCGACGGTGGTCGGCGCGTCGCCTGCAGTGTCCACACCGACGCGCAAGCTGCAGTATTGGATGCAAACGTAAAGCAGGCCGCAGCGTTGCTCGCTGATGCTTATGGCTTAAACGGTAGCTGGAAAAACTGGAGCGGGACAAATTATAATTCCAATGCATGGAACGGGTTATTGGAGTTGCTCTTTCAGGAGGGGAGCACAGCCAAGACATTTAGCGGATTGGTTGCTCCGCATCACGCTTCAAACGTCTGGGGTTATGTGAATCCCTTTTCCGGCAAGGAAGCCGTGTTCAACTATGGCGGTCTTCTCAGTTCTATTGCCAATAGCACGGACGGAATCAGCGGGGCAAAATACGGCAGTTTCATGCCGCCGGCAGTATTGATTACCCAGAATGCCGCTTATAGCCCGTCGGCATCGATTGCAGCAAGCGAGCTGTCATATGTTGCCGGGACGCTGGTCGTTTATCGGGCCAACAACACTTCTCCGGTTCAAATGTATTATGTCAATTCAGACGGCAGCAAGTCGGCGGTCGGGAATTATCCTTGATCTTATCAATAGACGCGAAAAATGCAAAAAAATGAGGATCTCACCAGGAGGGGAAAGTACTGAACATCCATCATGAGCAAGTCGAGGCGCTCCGAAGCCTTTTGTGCGATCGAGCACCGGTTGGTTTTCCCGGAAATGATTGCGAAGGCAGAGAGTTGCGTGATATCTATGACATCATACAAGAATTGAGAGAGTTTTTGGCGACGCTTGCCGAGGGGGAATTGTCGACTGAGCTAAAAACCAAGGGGTACGTTGCCGGTCTGCTAAAAACTCTCCAAGCCAATCTTCGTCATGTGACCTGGCAGACGCAGCGAATTGCCGAAGGAGATTACAGTCATAATGTTGAATTCTTGGGTGAGTTCTCCGCTGCGTTCAACCAAATGAAAAATCAGCTGGCGGAAGTTACGCAGGCACTGAAAAAACAGGCGGAAACCGATGGTCTTACAGGGCTGCTGAATCATTCGGCCATTATAGAACGCATCAAGACGGAAGCCGAACGAAATAAACGCTACGGCAATCCCTTTGCAATAATAATGCTGGATATTGATCACTTTAAACAAGTTAATGACCAACATGGACATCTTGCTGGTGATTTGGTCATCCAGGGAGTGGCAGGGATTATCGCCGACTCTTTGCGGTCGCTGGATTTTGCCGGTCGCTATGGCGGGGAAGAATATGTCCTGGTCTTGACAAATTGCGGCAAGAGTTCGGCCAGTCTGGTTGCGGAACGAATCCGGCATCTTGTCGAGCAGCATTCAAACTTTCCAGAGGAAATCCGCATTACTCTAAGCGGCGGAGTGGCCGAATATGCAGGGCAGTCCAGCGAACAACTGGTCAGAAAGGCGGATGAATTGTTGTATGTGGCAAAGAAGCAAGGGCGCAACCGAATTGAGTCAGATGCAGCGCCAGTATGAGTTTTCCTGGGACCTGCTGGGGGATATAACGCTGGGACGGCCCAATCTGGGACCGACAACCCGTCTGGAAGTCTATCGGCTCGCCATGTTTTCCATTCGTGATGTTTTGGAAAAAAGACTGGGGCAGGCAGATGCCGACACCATTTTTTATCAGGCAGGGTATTTGGCTGGTAGTGAGTTTTACCAGCATTTGTTCCAAGAGCAAGGGGATTTTCAACAGTGCATCGTGCAACTGCAGCAATTGTTCCGCGAATTGGGCATTGGCATCGTACGGATAGAAAACGCGGATTTGGCGACAGGGAAAATCGTGCTGACTATTGCAGAGGACCTCGATTGTTCGGGATTGCCTGAAAGCGGGACTGAAATCTGTGTATATGACGAAGGGTTTCTTGCCGGGGTTCTATACCAATGCACGAAAAAACAATTCGTTGTCAAAGAAATCGATTGTTGGTGCACCGGCAGTAGGGTTTGCCGGTTCAGCGCAGTTATCGAAGAATGACGAAATGATTGCAATGCAAATTGTGTTTGCAAGGAGGCGCCGCGATGCAGGAGAAACTGGTTTTTGAAACACTGTTTTCGGTCGAAAGCATGCAGGCGCTGCAAGATGAGTTTGCTGCCGCTACTGGCGTTGCGTCGCTCATTACACGTCCGGACGGCGCTCCGATTACACGTCCGAGCAATTTTTGCCGTTTGTGTCGGGACATGATTCGCGCCTCCGATAAAGGCGCTGAATACTGCCGCTTATCTGATGCGATTGTAGGGCAAATTAGTTTGGGCGGCCCGATCGTTCAACGTTGCCATAGCGGAGGACTCTGGGATGCCGGCGCCGGAATCGCGGTGGGCGGCGTGCATGTGGCCAACTGGCTGATTGGACAAGTGCGCGACGAAACAATGACGGATCAGGCATTGCGGGAGTATGCTCGAGAAATTGGCATTGATGAGGATGAAGCAGCCGGCGCTTTTGCTGAAATTCCCGTGATGTCACAGCAGCAGTTTGCAAAGGTTGCGGGACTGTTATTCACTGTCAGTCGACAGGTGTCGGATTTGGCATATAAAAACCTGCAGCAGTCCCGGTTGATCGATTCGCTGCAGAGGCGGGAACGCGAACTGCAGGAAAGCCGCGGCAAGTATCGGGCTCTGATCGAACAGTCGTCAGATGCGATTGTGCTGGTTGATCCGGAAAAACATGAAATTATTGAATGCAATCAGAAATTCAGCGAATGGTTTGGTTATCGTTTGCCTCAAGATGCGCCGCTGTCCACGTTTAAGATTCTAACAGATGAAATCGAAAAGCAGGACGAACATTATCAGACACTTTGTCGGGAAGGGACTCTGCCGGTCAAAAGACGAACCTTCCGCCACAAAAACGGCTCCCTGCTGTTCATGGAACGCAGTGTGACGCTGGCAAAGCACGATGAGCGACAGTTTGTCATGATTACATACCGTAATATCGCTGACCAGCTACGGGAGGAACAGAACCGCAAACAAGAGGCGGCAATTGCCCGGCGAATTCAGCGGAGCCAGATGGCGGAACTGGCTGCGTCTCAGTATGTTGAGATCAAGACTGTTTTTGAATCTTATGGTGAAATCAACGGTGATTTGTACCACCTTACCTGGCGGAATGAAGGGCAGCTATTGCGCGGCTATCTGGTGGACGTGCCGGGTCATGGCTTGATAACAGCGCTGTATGCATCGATCTTAAAAAGGCTGTTGCAGGAAGCGGCGGAACAAGATGCGTCGCTTGCCGAACAGGTCGGCTGGCTCAACCATCAGGTGTGCTCTCATTTTGAACCTGATGCTTTTGCCGCAGCGATTGCGTTTGAGCTGGATCTGCAAATGCGTGAACTGCGTTTTGTCGGGGCGGGTATTACGCGCTTCTGGCTGGACATGCCGCCTGCAGGCGGTGTGGTTCAGATTCCTGGGCTCTATCTGGGGATTGACGAGCACCATGTCTACGGCATGCAAACGTTGCCGGTATCGGCAGGAGGACAAGTATGTTTTGCGACCGACGGGCTGGAAACCGCAGCGCTGGCAAAGGAAGGATGCGGTATTGACTCTTGCGGGGCGTGTTGCAAACTTGCTTCCGAACTAAGTGAAGCCGCAACAATAAAAGACGATATTGCATTGGTTTGTATCCGAGTTCGTGAGTTGCCGCGAACGTTTCTGAACGGGAATTGGCCGAAGCGACTTACATTGAACGGTTATGAGGATTATCGGCGCTTGAAATCAGAGGTGGCCAAAGTGCTGGCTGAAGTCACCGGCTCTCCGCACTCTTTGCAGGAAGTGGCTGTTAACGAAGCGATTGCCAATGCCTTGGAATGCAGGGATGGCAAAGCACGCAGCCAAAAGGCCGGCCTTAAGTTCAACCGGTTTGGCAACCGGTTCGTCGTGCGGGTCAAGACCAGTCGGATCGGTTTTGCCGGCAATGCGATGCTGCGCCGCTTGCGAGCCAATCCCGAGAATTTGTTTTCCTTTGGCGAAGATGCGTCGATGGGCCGGGGAATTCCGATGATGCTCAGTATGTCGCACACGATGACCTATAACCATGATGGTACGGAACTGTTGCTGGCATGGAAGATAAGGAAATGACCGACGACGTCGGTTGAATCGAACCCGTCGCCTCATTGCCTTAATCCCTGTTATATAGAGGCTTTGAACTGACTTCGTTGGATGTGAATACACGGAAAGACATTTCAAATACATATGAACTAGAGTAGCTGAAAAAATTAAATGCCCCCGGAGGAGTGGCGCTGCCCGTTATCGACAAGTTTGGCGTCAGTTTGCATGATGGTTCAAAGGTCGAGTTTGGGATTGAATAGGAATACATAAACCGGTTGGGATTGCTGAATGCGACATGGACCGGCTTGATTTCTGCGTTCTTTTCCAATTGCCAGCATATACGGCGAAAGGCGAAAGAAAGGTAATAGCAGACAGATGGAACTGCTTGCGTCAGTCTGTCAGTTGAGATTGATTTGGATGATTCTTCTTGGTCGTCCGGCATTGCCAAATAATTTTTTGCCAACCACGGGGGTGCGGATGTTTTCTTGGACTTTTTAAGCAACCAAACCCAAACTTCGCCGA
>CAZOJA010000114.1:0-7382 GCA_964579955.1 uncultured Veillonellaceae bacterium
CGATCTGCCGCAGTTCGATCCGGGTACGGAAAATCCCGGCCAGATCCTTGACCAGCTCGCGGAAGTCGACGCGACCTTCCGCCGTGAAATAAAAGATGATCTTCGACACATCGAACGTATACTCGACACTGACCAGATTCATATCCAATTTGTGCGCTTCTATTTTCTGGTTGCATACGCGGAGCGCTTCCGCTTCGCGGGCTTCGTTGTCGGCGACTTTGGCGACATCTTTCTCCGTCGCCTTTCGCAACACGGGTTTCAGCGGCGTGACCACCTCCGTCTCCGCCATCTGGCGCGGCGGTATGACCACATGACCGAACTCGATTCCGCGGGCTGTCTCGACGATTACCGGATCCTCCTTGCCCAGACTGAGAGTACCGGGATCAAAATAGTATATCTTGCCGGCTTTCTTAAACCGGACTCCGACGATGGTCTGCATTTTCTTTTCCTCCCCAATACAGGTCCGCTGACCGAATAAGCATTGACTCCAACATCAGACGGGCATTCGCATTGCGCTGCAGCTGCCGACGAGTAGCTTCGGCGAGTTGGATGGCCGCAATCAGGCCGGCCGTATCCCAGCCGCCGGCGAGTTCCGCCAGTGCCTGATCGCCCGACCGGCCGGGAAAACCGGCCTGCAAAACCGCCACATCGCGCAACAGGATAATCCATTGTTTGATTATATCAAGAATCTTGGCACTTTCCATCCCGTCAAACCTGGCAACAACCGGCCAGATCCACTCCAGGCCCGGTTTGGCAATGCTTTGCAGAATTTCCAGGGCTATCTGTTGCCGCTCCGGATCGCAAGCTACCGGCAGGTTCAACTCCGGGGTAGGAAAAAACCGGATATTTGCCGCCCGCGAACGGATGGTCGACAACAATGCGTGCGGGAACGCGGTGATCAGGACAAAAATCATTCCTGCCGGCGGTTCTTCCAGTATTTTTAGCAGGCAGTTCGCTGCCGGCGGTTCCATGCTGTCGGCCGGCTCGATCAGGCAGACGCGGAACGCGCCGCGCACCGGCGCCAGAGCGGCAATCCGCTGAATTTCCCGCACCTGGGCGATGCGGATCTGCGCCCCGTCGGGGCTGAGCAGACAATAATCCGGATGATCCGACAACCGGTCGGCTTGGGTGTCCAGCAACTGTGCGGCCATAATTTCGGCGACCACTCGTTTGCCGATTCCTTCCGGACCGGAAAACAGCAGCGCGTGCGGCAGCCGGTCCTGCTCGATCATCCGCCGGATCCGGGCTATCGCCGCCTGATGGCCGACCACCATGCTCCAGTCAGTTGGTCGTGACAAATCATTTTTCATGTATACAAATCAACCAGCATGCCCCGGATCGAATCCATCTTTTCCAGAATTGCCAGTTGTCGCTCCTGTCCGAGTTTGACGTCTTCCGTCAACGATTCCAGTGTCTCATCGATTTTTTTCACTAAGGTATAGCTTTTTTGTCGACCACGCCGGTCCCAGCCGGAACCGGACTCCACATCATACATCTGTCCGACGGCTTCGGACATGAATTTTTTTACCAACTCGCGGTACGCTTTCAGCTCGCTGTATGTCGGGGTTTGCCCCAGCCGTTTTCCCTGCTGCTGAATCTTGCCCAGCAATTCTTCCAGCCGTTGACGCACCTGTTGGTCTGCTTCCTTGGACAGGTCGAGCGCAAACGTCCGCTGCGGCGAGTCAATTTTTTGCCGCGGCTCGGCTTCCGGCAGCGGCGACGGAGTCCTGTTCGTTGATTTGCTGTTGATCCGCAGCGGCATGCAATCGCCCTCTTTTCATCAGAAACTCTGTCACGCACGACCGGATATCACTCCAAACCGCTTCGACATCGCGGTCCGCCTCAATGACCCGGATCCGTTCCGGCTCGCTTTCGGCCAATGCCAGGAATCCCTGCCTGACCCGCTGGTGAAAGTCCAGCCCTTCCGCGTCCAGCCGATCGCAATCGCCGCGTTCCGTCAACCGGGCCGCCAATCGCTCGACCGCGCCATCGAGCAGCAACGTCAGATCCGGCGTCAGGCCTTCGGCAGCAAACCGGTTGAGCCAGACCAGGTCGGCCTGCGGCAGACCACGGGCTACGCCCTGGTATACGAGACTGGAATCGGTAAATCGGTCGGAGATCACCGCGGCGCCGCCTGCAAGCGCAGGCCGGATCAGTTGCGCGGTATGTTGGGCCCGGGCCGCCATATATAAAAGAGCTTCGGCCCTAGACGTCATTTCGGAATGTTGCGGATCAAGCAGCAGGCTGCGGATTTTATCGGCAATCGCCGTGCCGCCCGGTTCACGTGTCTGCACCACAGAAAAACCCGATTGTTCGAGCCAACGGCAGAGGCGCGTCATTTGCGTAGACTTGCCTGAGCCGTCCGGCCCCTCTATCGTAATGAACAAACCTTTCAACTATGCCACCACTTCCACGGTTGATAACGTCGGGTCGGACGGACCCAGAATCTTGCAACCCTGACGTTGCAAAGCCTGGCAGTAGGCGATCGCTTCCGGCGTGATCCGCTCGCCAGGATACAGCAGCGGGATTCCCGGCGGATAGCTGGTAACCGTCTCGCCGGCCACCTGTCCGGCCGCCGCAGCGAACGGCAGCCGTCTGCGCTTGGCAAATGCGGCCTGCCGCGGCGACATCGCCGCCAGCGTCACCGCCTCGAAAACCGGTGGCGATACAGAAACAGCCGTTGCCTTCTCCGGCGCCAGTTCCGCGGCCAAGCGAGACAGTGCCGTGATCAGGCGCTCCAGGGAAGCGTCGTCATCGGCCAGCGTAACCAGAAACAGCACATTATGGGGATCGGACAATTCTGCCTGCACCTTGCCCTGTTGCCGCAACCAGCGTTCGGCGGCAGTACCGCCAATCCCCAGGTCGCTGACCGTCACCGTCAGTTTCGTGGCGTCCACTCCGGCAATGCCGGGCCGACCGACACAGTCCTCGCCAAAGCAATATAGTCCCTGAATTTGGTTGATTCGCCGCCGGGCCAGTTTCGCCAGAGCGACCGATCGTCCGATCCACTGCGCTCCGGCTTCAGCTAGTTGCGCCATGGCCGCTTCCAACGAGGCCAACAGGAGGTAGTTGGGGCTACTGGACTGCACCAGTTGCAGCATCGATTCCAAACGCCCCTGATCAATGCGTCCCAGCCGACAATGCAGGATCGAGGACTGCGACATAGCCGACAACAACTTATGAGTGCTCTGCACCGCCAGATCGGCGCCGGCGCTTAGCGCCGACGGCGGCAGTTCGGCGGAAAAATCCAGATGCGGTCCATGCGCTTCATCGACCAGCACCACCATGCCATGCTGGTGCGCCTGTTCGCTGATCGCGGCAAGCTCGGCGACCACGCCGTAATAGGTGGGGTTGACCAGCAGTACCGCCTTGGCGTCGGGATGCAGTCGCATCGCTTCCGCATAGCTTGACGCAGGAACATTCAGCGCGATCTGCAGACGCGTATCCATCGCCGGACTGACGAAAACCGGAATCGCTCCGGACAGAATCAGGCCGCCGATGACCGAACGGTGGACATTACGCGGCAGGATGATCTTCTCGCCCGGGCCGACCGTTGTCAGCAGCATCGCATAGATTCCGCCGGTGGTCCCGTTGACCAGGTAATAGCTCGCATCAGCGCCGTACAGCGCCGCAGCCAGTTGCTGCGACTCCTGGATCGGCCCCTGCTTGTCGAATAAATCGCCCAATCCCGGCACACAGGTCAGGTCCAGCGAAAATGCGGCCGGCCCGAGCTGTTGCCGCAAACTCTCATGCACCCCGACGCCGAGTTTATGTCCCGGCGTATGGAATGGCGCGACGTTTTCGGCCAGATAGCGCTGCATGGCAGCCAAAAATGGCGTATTTGCCGCATGCTGCTTGTGCAAGCGTCTGTCCCCCTTACTATTGTCTTATCATTTTATCACAAGCGGAAACTTTTCCACAATAAAACAGCATCCGGCGGGGTTGCCGGATGCCAATATACGAATAATCTTAGCCTAGGGAGAAACTGAATAATTCCGATTGCTGAAGATTTCGGCCTTGCTTCGCAGCGATTTGCTGCTACGATTTGCCGTACGCGCAGAATGCTCCAATCTTCGCACAGCCTGTAAAGTTAAATCTTTTCCTACAGGCTGTAGCTCGACATTACTCGACTATGCTCCCAGCGTCGCGAAGCTCCTCGGAAGCAAATCTCGTATTATCCGGTCGCTCTGCGCTAAAATCAACTTCCTGTTGATTTTCAGCGACAAAGTTTCTCCCTTATTCTAGTGCCGCACTAGTTGTCCTCGTCAATTCTTAATACATCACCCGGCTCCGTTTGCGATGCGTTGAGTGCGCCGCAGGGCAGTTCCAGCACATAGGCGGCCGGAGCGCACTTGGCCGTCTGACCCGGCTGCAGCGATCGGATCGTCTGCAACACAACGTTTTCACGGCTGACAAACGCGATATCCAAAGCGAATCGCATGCCGAACATATGGATGGCGTTGCATGGACGGATCAGCAAAGCTTCGCCGTCCGGCAAGCCGCGGCTTCCCAGCAGCCCCTTGAGTCGTTTGAAAAACGTATCGGCCAGCTTCAACCGCTCGACCAGCACCGTATTGCGGGTTCGGTTAATCACTTTCATAATGCTTGCTTCGCCCCGCTCATTTGCCGCCCAGCGCACCGACCATCTGGATCAGCGCCGGACCAAGCAGAATGACAAAGATCGTCGGGAAAATGAACAGCACCAATGGCAACAGCATCTTGACCGGCGCCTTCATCGCCAGTTCCTGAGCCCGTTGCCGCCGTTTCTCCCGCATCGCCGCCGATTGGACCCGCAGCACGTTGCCGATTCCGACTCCCAGTTGGTCGGCCTGGATCAACGAGGTCGTAAACACCGACACATCTTCCAGATTACAGCGGTTGGCCAGTGCCAGCAGCGCCGTGCGCCGGGTCACGCCCACCCGCATTTCATTAAGCAGGCGGGTGAATTCTTCCACCAGCGCCCCTTTCATTTTTTCCGACAATTTGTGCAGCGCGCCGTCAAACCCCAGTCCCGCCTCCACGCTGACGGTCAGCAGGTCGAGCACGTCCGGCAGGTCTCGCATCATGCTGTGACGCCGGGCTTTGATCTTGCGGTTCACCAAAAAGAACGGCAGATAGATCCCCACTGCAAACGCATATAATGCAAACGCGACGATCTTGTGCAGCGCCGCTTCGGCCGCCGTAGCCGCCAGCACGGTCACTGTCGGCAGTGCAATCGCCAGAAATACGCAAAGCAGTAAAAACTCATTGGCCCCCATGCCGCCCATGCCGCCGGCTGCCAGCAACTTTTCCTCCACCATGCGGCGAATCGCCCAAGGCGTAAGACGGGCCAACCGCGCCGCCACCGTCCCGCTGAGCGGCGACAGGATCCGCTGGGAGAAAGGCGTCGCCAGTTCTTCGTCCATATCGGCGCGACGCTCGAGCAGCTTGTCAAGCGCCTTCAGCCGGATTTGCGCGACGCCGGCCACCGGCGCGTAGCTGGTCAACAGCATATAAGCCAGGATGAATACCGTCAGGAAAGTCAGCGCCGTAATCGCCAACAACATCGCCATCAGCTCCTCACTTGGGCCAGAATGTCTCGTTGGGCAGGGTGATCCCGTTCGCTGCCAGTTTGTCGAGGAATTTGGGCCGGATTCCCGTCGGCCGGAACCGGCCGATGACTTTGCCCATTTCGTCGCAGCCGGCCTGATCAAAGACAAAAATGTCCTGCAATGTGATGATGTCGCCTTCCATTCCCTGCACTTCGGTCAGATAGGTGATCTTTCTGCTGCCATCGCGCAGGCGGGACTGCTGTACGATCAAATCCACCGCCGAAGCGATCTGTTCCCGGATCGCCCGCACCGGCAAATCCATCCCGGCCATCAGCACCATCGTTTCCAGACGGCTGAGCATGTCGCGCGGCGCATTGGCGTGTCCGGTGGTCAGGGAGCCGTCATGGCCGGTATTCATCGCCTGCAGCATGTCCAGCGCCTCGCCGCCGCGCACTTCGCCGACCACGATCCGGTCGGGCCGCATCCGCAGCGAGTTCCGCACCAGGTCGCGCATGCTGACGGCACCTTTTCCCTCAATGTTGGGGGGACGGGTCTCCAGGGTCACGACATGTTCCTGGCGCAGCTGCAGTTCGGCGGCGTCTTCAATCGTAATGATCCGGTCTTCGGCCGGAATAAAGGAAGAGAGCACGTTCAACGTCGTTGTTTTGCCGGACCCGGTCCCGCCGGACACGACGATGTTCAGCTTGCCTTCGACGCAGGCCCGGAGCAGCTCGGCCATGTCCTTGGTCAACGTGCCGAAACGGACCAGGTCATCGACGGTGAACGGGTCCTTGGCGAACTTCCGGATGGTGATCGACGGACCTTTTAGCGCCAGCGGCGGAATCACCGCGTTGACGCGCGATCCGTCCGGCAGCCTCGCATCGACCATCGGCGAACTTTCGTCGATCCGCCGGCCCAGCGGGGAAACGATTTTTTCGATCACATGCATGACATGCGCATCGTCGCGGAACCGGATGTCGGTGAGCACCAGTTTCCCCCTGCGCTCGGCATATACCTGATTGGGGCCGTTCACCATCACTTCCGATACGCTTTCGTCTTTCAACAACGACTGAATCGGCCCGTAACCGGTCACTTCATCGATAATCTCCGAAATGATCCGGCCCCGTTCGGTGCGAGGCACCGGAATCGGCTCTTCTTCCATGCAATCGTCGGCAATCCGGGTCACGGCTTCTTCAAGCTGGCGCCGCTCCAGATCGGCCATGCCCAGTTCTCCGACAATCCGCTTGTGAATCTTACTTTTCAGCGCCTGAAACGGATCGGAGCGAAACGAGGCCGCCGGTTTTGTCCGTTCGCTGAGCTTACCCGACAATGACGCTTCATTTTTTTTGCGGTTTTCCAGCCGTTCCAACAACGACATTTGCCTCACCCCTTTGCCTAGCGGACGAGTTGGATCGTCCGCACGCCGAAATCAATCGTGGCATCGGCACTGGTCTGTCCGCTGCCGACATTCAGGTCTTTGATAAATTTCCCTTTGGCATAATAGGTTTTGCCATAACTGCCTTTATGCACCGTCTCCAGAAAAAAGCCGACAAAGCCGATGATCTTCATCGGCGTCCCGGCAGGGGTCGTCCGCGGCAGCATCGCCTCTACCACCGGAATCAGCATCACGCGTGGCTGACCGCCTTCCGCTTTTGTATAATCGGTATTGCCATCTCGCGCCGTCCGGTCAAAGAATGCGTCCACAGACTCCTTGCCGCCGCTGGACGGACCGAGATACTTCACGGTATCGCCTACTTTGAACGTCTTCTGATAGCCGTATTTCAGATATTTGATATAGGTGGCAAAATCGGTGTTCTCTATTCCCACGTTCATATAATCGAATTCATATTG
>CAZOJA010000115.1:0-7377 GCA_964579955.1 uncultured Veillonellaceae bacterium
TTACTACACAAGAAATCATGCATGGAGGAGTAATGACCGTAATGCAAAAGTTGAAATTCTTTTCGCAGGGGGAGTCAGGTCTGGTTGTCGAATTGGCCGATAAGATTGATTTGACGGTTAATCTGACAGTCCATGCAATAGGCAGATCGATCCGGCAAGAGCTGACCGGGGTTGTCGAAGCAGTAGTCCCGACATATCGCTCATTGTTGGTCATGTATGATCCGCTTCAGATTCGTCGTGATTCGCTAAAAGAGAAGATTGAAGCGATTTATCTGCGTGTGGCGATGCATGGAACGGCTGTATCAAGTGCAAAGACAGTTGTGATTCCAGTTCTGTACGGCGGTGAAGCCGGTCCGGACCTCGATTTTGTCGCCCACCACAATAATCTGACGCCGGACGAAGTCATTTCCATTCATACCTCGGGTGCTTACAGAATTTATATGATGGGATTCACGCCTGGCTTCCCTTACCTAGGTGGAATGTCGGAACGTATCGCTACTCCGAGACTGTCAACGCCGCGCAAGGAAATTCCTGCCGGCTCCGTAGGGATTGCCGGTTCACAGACAGGGTTGTATCCTCAAAAGAGTCCAGGCGGCTGGCAACTGATAGGTAGGACGCCGCTCAGGGTATTTGACCCGACCGCAGCCGACCCGTTTTTATATCAGGCTGGCGATCTGCTAAAGTTTGAGGCAATATCTGGAGAAGAATTTGAGAGGATAGAGAGTTCTCTCTCAAGTGGCAAATACCGTCCGGAAATCCGTTTTCTGGAGGAGGTGACGCAATGATCAAAGTAATTCGGCCAGGGTTGCTTACCACAGTCCAAGATGAAGGCCGCACCGAGTTTTTGGCTTTTGGTATGCCGCGAGCCGGCGTGATGGATCGATACGCTGCCAGAATGGCCAACTTGTTGTGCGGAAATCCGTTGGGGGCTGCCGTTCTTGAAATGACCTTAATTGGCGGAAGCTACCGCTTTTCTGCTGCTGTCAGGATAGCCGTTTGCGGTGCCGCGATGCCGTTGCTGCTTAATGGTGAGGCAATTTCTGCGTGGACGGCAGTTGACGTAAATCCAGAGGATGAGTTGGAAGTCGGCGCCGCGGCATCCGGCTGTCGGGCGTACCTGGCGGTTGCTGGCGGAATCGAAGTGCCGCTGGTCATGGGAAGTCGTTCGACGTATTACCGGGCGGGAATCGGCGGTTTCGCCGGTCGTCCGCTGCAGATTGGTGACGAACTGCCGATTGGTACTCCGTCTCCGTTAACAGCTGCGCCGATTCAATTACCTGCGGTTTGGATTCCTCAATATGCATCACAGATAACGGTAAGGGTGCTGCCGGGACCCCAGGCAGAGCTCTTTAATGAATCCGGTTGGCGAACCTTGTTGTCAACAAACTACTCTATATCAGATGAAGCCGACCGGATGGGTTATCGCCTCGAAGGGGAAAAAATCGAACACCTGTCTGGTCCGGACATTGTTTCGGATGCTTTGACGCCAGGCGCAATCCAGGTGCCTGGCAGCGGGCAGCCGATCATCATGATGACAGATTGCGGAACGACTGGCGGCTATGCGAAGATTGCCACGGTAATCGGTCCTGACCTGGCGATGATTGGTCAGGCCAAACCACAGGATTGCCTGACTTTTGTTGAGTGTTCATACGAACAAGCCGTCGAGGCGTTACGCGAAGAAATGGACCGTTATCGGCAGGTGGCAGAGTGGGTGGCGCGGCCGATAAACAGGCCCGGACATAGTGCGGGAATATCACATCAAATGAAAGATCATACGGGGCGCAGATTAAAGTTGACTATCAATGGAAAATTCTACGAAGTAGAAATTGAAGAGGTGATGTAAATGCAAATCGACTTGAATTGCGACATGGGGGAAAGTTTTGGTACGTATGAATTGGGTTATGATGCGCAAGCGATGCCGTTCGTGACCTCAATCAACGTCGCCTGCGGATTTCATGCGTCTGACCCTGACAACATGGCAAAAACCGTAGCTCTCGCTAAAAAGCATGGGGTGGCGGTCGGTGCTCATCCAGGATACCCGGACCTGGTCGGATTCGGCCGCAGGTCGATGGCTTTGACGCCTGAAGAGGTCAAAAACTCGGTCATATATCAGATCGGCGCGCTCGACTCCTTTTGCCGTGCGGCCGGAATCAAGCTACAGCATGTGAAGGTGCACGGGGCACTATACAATAATGCAGAAAAGGATCTTTCCATCGCGACAGCGATCGCGGAAGCAATCAAAGCAGTAGACGCTTCATTATTCATGCTGTGTCTGGCGAACTCGCAAATGGGTGTTGCCGCCAGAAATGTCGGCGTTCCTTATGTTGAAGAGGCCTTTGCCGATAGGGCATATACTGAAGAAGGTTCATTGGTGTCAAGGAAAATTGCCGGTTCCGTCATTCATGACCTGGAGCTGGTCGTAGAGCGAGTCGTTAGGATGGTCAGAGAGAAATCGGTCATATCCATCGATGGAAAAGTAGTGCCGATCAATGCACAGACTATTTGCGTGCATGGCGATACCCCCGGTGCGGTGGCCATGGTCAAAGCCATCCGTTGCGCGTTGGAAAAGGAACAGATTTCGCTGCGTGCGTTCGGGAGTTAGAAAACATGGCGGGGCCATTCCCTGCGAATGACATTTAGTGTATGATTAAGATACAAAGCATGGAGGTGTTAGCATGGCAATTTTGGAAGTATTCGAAAAGGTCAAGAAACAACGTAAAGCCGCTGAGAAAAAGAAGGCATTGAAAAATGTCGCCGTGGGTGCTGCCATTGGTGCCACCGTTGGCGCCGTTGCCGGAGTCCTGCTGGCGCCGAAGTCCGGCAAGGAGACCCGTGAAGAATTGGCGGTAGCAGCAAAAGATGCTGTGGAAAAAGCAAAGGACAAAATTGAAGAAGTCAAGGAAAAGGCTCTGGAAGCCGTCGAAGAAGTAAAAGGGCAAGTAAAGCAAAAGATGGAAAGTTGCCACTGCGGCTGCGAAGACGCAACAGAATCCGAAGCTGTTACGACTGCCCCCGAGGTGTCTGCCGAGGTTCCAAGCAAAAAATGACTTTCCGGCCCCATGGGGATATAAAGTAAGGGCAGAAAGAAGGGATGTTCTTGTACATTTCCCTATATGACGTCGGATTGCTGATTTTGTTTGCTGTGGCGCTGACTGTCGGCTATTACTTGATCGTTGTACTTCGCCGATTATCGGAAGTAGTGATGCAAGTCGGCGGCATTCTGAATGAAAATCGCAAATCAATCGAAGAAACGATCGAAGTATTGCCAGAGCTGTTGAACAACAGCAACCAAGTGGTTGTCGGTGTGAGGAAAACGGTGGAAGCAACGAGCTCCGCAGTTACCTGCATAGAGGACAATCTGGTCGATACCGCGGATAAGGTGCAAGAAACGATGGAAACCGCCATGCTCTATGCGCGGTGCGCCGGAGAAGTCGTAAGGGCCGTGGTTAGTGCTTTTGGCAAGTCTAACGAAAAATAATACCGTATTGCTTATTATCCACGCCGCCTGAGTTCAGGCGGCGTGGATTTTTTTCGACTGTGTTCAATTATTGCAGGGTTTGAGCTAAAAATCGCGAATAATAAAAATACTTGCTTTGTCAGTGTTCAAAAACAGGACGCCGCGATTGGTATTCGGCGAAAGAAAGGGAACGGCATGGAAAACAAACAGAAATTGATTCAAGAATCCTGGGAGCGTTGCCGGCAATATGGAATTGCCCGCAATGGCTGGAGTCAGGTGGAAGTATTGACAGGCAAGGAACTGGAAGCGATTTTGCGGGACAGCCAGGAGTTGATTGATTCAGCGAGACCGCTAATGCACAGTCTTTATGAGTTGGTGGCAAGTTCCGGCTTTGTGGTCGTGCTGCTTAATGCAGATGGCTACATTGTTGAAGTGATCGGTGAAATGGATGATGCCAAATCTTCCTGGACCCGCTACTATGCCCGCGGAGTGAAATGGACCGAAGAGCTGGCGGGGACATCGGCCCTAAGCCTAGCATTGCTCGGATCCGGTCCGATACAGGTACTCGGTGAGGAGCATTATTGCAAAGCATATGCCGAATGGACCTGTTCAGCGGCGCCGTTGACTGATGACTGCGGAAAAATAATGGGTGTGCTCAGTGTGACCGGCAGTAAGGAAAATGTTCACTCGCATACATTAGGGATGGTTGTGTCAGCCGCAGCTGCGATCAACAATATGATCAAAGTGAGAAGAGCCCAAAAGAAACTGGAAGACACTGCACGGTTACATGCTACGATCATTAATTCGGTTTCAGACGGATTGTTGATGATCAATGGGCAAGGAATCGTCACATTTATTAACCCCACTGGCGCAAAAATCCTTAATGTCAAAGCGCAGGAGGCTGTTGGCAAACATATACAGGAGCTGGTCGATTTCAAGCCGGTGGTGCTAAAAGTGCTGGAAACCGGCCAAGGGTACACCGACAAAGAATTTTTCATCGAAACCCGGCGCGGCATCCTACATTTCATCAAAACGGCGATTCCTCTGCACGACGCGCAGGGGAGGCTGGAAGGAGTCGTCGATATATTTCGGGAGATCAAGCAGGTCCGTAAACTGGTTAACCGAATGGTTGGCGCGACAGCCATGTTCTCCTTCGATGACATCGTCGGTGAAAGTCCCTGCATGATGGAGATCAAACGGTTAGCGAAAATCGCGGCCAATAGTCTGGCCACCGTATTAATTCAGGGGGAAAGCGGCACCGGCAAGGAAATGGTAGCTCAGGCGATTCATAAAGCAAGCAGCCGCTGCGAAGGTCCCTTTGTCGCGATAAACTGCGGCGCACTGCCAAGGGACTTGGTCGAAAGCGAACTGTTCGGCTATGAGGACGGCGCATTCACTGGCGCGCGACAGGGCGGCCGGCCGGGCAAATTTGAACTGGCCCACGGTGGAACGATATTTCTTGATGAAATCGGTGAAATGTCGCTTGATGTTCAAGTGAAAATTCTGCGCGTGCTGCAGGAAAAACGGATTTTGCGAGTGGGCGGCGCTCGATATATGGACGTGGATGTCCGGGTGATTGCAGCGACGAACCGGGAATTATTGCAAGCGGTTGGGGAAGGCAGTTTCCGTCAGGACCTGTATTATCGCCTGAATGTGTTGCCGATCAATGTGCCGCCGCTGCGGGACCGGCGTGAGGATATCGAACGACTGGCCCGGTATTTTATGGAGAAGACCTGCGAACAGTTGGGCGTGCCGCAAAAAATGCTGTCCGAATCAGCACTGACGGTCCTGCGTCGTTATGACTGGCCAGGAAATGCACGGGAACTGGAAAACGTGATTGAACGTGCCGGTCATTTCTGTGAAGGGCTGGAAATAACCGAACAGCATTTGCCGCCAAACCTGTTCGTCGCCAATACGGCTGGATTGAAAGAAAGTCGGTCACTGAGAGATTTGGAGCGGCTGGCGATCGAAGAAACCCTAAACAAAACCCAGGGGAACGTTTCCCGCAGCGCCAGGCTGCTAGGCGTGGGCCGCAATACCCTGTACGGGAAAATCAAAGAGTACCAGATTGCGCTGAAAAAAGATAATCGTTCGATTTACGAACAGTAGTGTTCGATAGTTGAGCGATTATACAAAGCAAAAACCTGTTCGGAATTCGTGACAATTCGCAAACCCCTTGTTTTGAAAGCTTTTCAGCGCACCATTATATTTTGGCACGATTCATGCATGGTATAAACAGTTGCGGGAAAGCTGAAAATTCATTAGGGGGGGAAAATGTTGGCGTACAAAAAAGAGTTCTTGCAAAATCTCTATCGAACGATGGTGCGAATCCGACTGTTTGAGGAAAAAGTGGGTGAGTGTTTCCTGGGCGGCGAACTGCCGGGCTTCGTGCACCTGTACATCGGTGAAGAGGCGATTGCGACGGGACTGTTGAGCGAACTCAACCAGGATGACTACGTTGCCAGCACGCACCGCGGGCATGGTCATTGCATTGCCAAAGGGGCAAAAATCAAACCGATGATGGCGGAGATTTTCGGCAAAGCCACCGGTTACTGCAAAGGCAAAGGCGGTTCAATGCACATTGCCGATTTTTCGGTCGGGATGCTAGGCGCGAACGGTGTTGTCGGCGGGGGAATCAACCTCGCGGTCGGAGCAGCCTTGGCTGCGAAAATGAAAAAAACCGGACAAGTTGCGGTGACGTTCTTTGGCGATGGCGGTGCAAACCGGGGAACCGTACATGAAGGGATGAACATGGCGGCCATCTGGAAACTGCCTGTAATCTTTGTCTGCGAATTTAACCAGTACGCTTCGACGACGCCCAGCAGTTACGGCACTTCGGTTCCCGATCTGGCAGTGCGAGCACAGGGCTATAATATGCCGGGCGCCACTGTCGACGGCAATGATGTTTTTGCAGTGAATGCAGCAGCGAAAAAGGCGCTGGAATATGTCCGGGCAGGCAACGGCCCCTACATGCTGGAGTTCAAAACCTACCGGATCAAAGGGCACTATGTCGGCGATCCGGAATTGTATCGCAGCAAACAGGAGGTGCAGGAGCACTTCGATAACAATGATCCGCTGAAGAATTTCGCCAAAGTTGTGTTGGCGAAAAAATGGCTGTCACAAAAAGAGATGGATGAAATTTACGCCGAAGTGGTTGCGGAGGTAAAAACCGCCGTCGAGGATGCGCGGAAAGACCCATACCCGACCGACAGCGAGCTGTTTAACGACTACTATGTTGAAGGCGGGGTGAACTAAGATGCGCGAGATCAGCTTTTCGGAAGCCACTTTGGAAGCGATGAGCGAAGAAATGGAGCGAGACTCCAGCGTGTTTGTCCTCGGTGAGGATATTGCCCGTCAAGGCGGGATTTTCGGCCAGTTCAAGGGATTGCCGCAAAAATTCGGTACGGAACGGGTGCTTGACACGCCGATTTCTGAAACTGCGATTGTCGGTGCGGCGGTTGGTGCGGCACTGGCTGGTATGCGCCCGGTCGCCGATATGCATTTCGCTGACTTTATCGGCGTCTGTATGGATGAAGTGTTCAATCAAATGGCCAAAGTTCGGTTTATGTTCGGTGGGCAGTGCAAAGTTCCCATGGTCCTGCGGGCGCCGGATGGCATCATCCGGTCGGCGGCGGCGCAGCATTCGCAGAGCGTCGAGGCCTGGTTCATGCATATACCCGGTGTGAAAGTGGTAATCCCATCGAACCCGGCTGATGCCAAAGGACTGTTGAAAGCGGCGATCCGCTCGGATGATCCGGTACTGTACTTCGAACACAAAGTTCTGTTTCCGATGAAAGGACCAGTGCCGGAAGGAGACCACGTCGTACCGATTGGCAAGGCCAATGTATCCCGTAAAGGCAAAGACGTGACCATCGTTTCCTACTCCCTGATGATGCATCGGGCGCTGGAAGCGGCAGATA
>CAZOJA010000116.1:0-7328 GCA_964579955.1 uncultured Veillonellaceae bacterium
GGGTCAGCTCGTACGCCATCAGCATGGCGATTTCTTCCAGTAGTTCGCGGAAATCTTTGGTCCCGGTCCGGATATCGCGGATCAGGGTCAGTTTGTGCTGGATCAGCGGATGGTCAATGATTTTCACCTGCATGACTTCATCTCCTCGTCGCTTTTTTGCTTACCAGGCATAAATCGGATAGCGGTCGCACAGAGTCTTGACTCTGGCACGGACGGCCGCATGCACCGATTCGTCGCTCGGGTGATCAAGAATCTGCGTGATGATATCGGCGATTTCGATCATGTCGGCTTCATTCATGCCGCGGGTCGTGGTTGCCGCCGTGCCGATCCGGATGCCGCTGGTGACCATCGGTCCGGCCGGGTCGTTGGGGATCGAGTTCTTATTGACGGTAACGCCGACATCGTCCAGCAGACGCTCGGCCGCTTTCCCGGTCAGGTTGCGGTTGCGCACATCCAGCAGCAACAAGTGGTTGTCCGTGCCGCCGGAAACCAGGGCAAAGCCGTTTTCCATCAGCCGGGCCGCCAGCGCCGCCGAGTTCTTGAGAATCTGGGCCTGATACTTTTTGAAATCGTCGCTCATCGCTTCTTTCAACGCGACCGCTTTGGCCGCGATCACATGCATCAGCGGTCCGCCTTGAATTCCCGGGAAGATCGCCTTGTCGATCGCTTTGGCATGCTCGGCCCGACAGAGGATCATGCCGCCGCGCGGACCGCGCAGTGTTTTGTGCGTGGTCGTGGTCACGATATCGGCATGCGGAACCGGGCTGGGATGCAGTCCCGCCGCCACCAGTCCGGCAATGTGCGCCATATCGACCATGAACAGGATTCCCAGTTCTTTGGCAATCTTGCCGATCCGGGCAAAGTCGATGATCCGCGGGTAAGCGCTGGCGCCGGCCACGATCAGGTTCGGCCGGTGTTCCCGCGCCAGGCGTTCCAGGTTGTCATAGTCGATCCGGTGATGGATATCGTCCACTCCGTACGGAATGATCTTGAAATATTTGCCGGAGATATTCACCGGGCTGCCGTGCGTCAGGTGACCGCCATGGGCCAGATTCATCCCCAGGATGGTGTCGCCCGGTTTGAGCAACGCGAAATAGGCGCCGGTATTGGCCTGCGCACCGGAATGCGGTTGTACGTTCGCGTGTTCGGCCCCGAACAAGGCCTTGGCCCGCTCGATCGCCAGCGATTCGGCAACATCGACGCACTCGCAGCCGCCGTAATAACGGGCCGCCGGATACCCTTCGGCATATTTGTTGGTCAAGACCGAGCCCTGGGCTTCCAGGACCGCCGGACTGACAAAGTTCTCCGATGCGATCAGCTCGATCTTGTCGTGCTGGCGCGCTGCCTCCAGTTCGATCGCCCGGGCGATATCCGGGTCCTGCCGGGAAAGAATGCTCATGTTGTCTCCTCCACCATCCATTAATTATTTATAGACCGCCCGCGAACCGCCGATCAGTTTGGGACGGGTCCAGGCCGCAGTCACCGGCGCCTGTCCGATCGTCTTTTGCTGCAACCGCAGCGGCACCGCCACCCTCTTCAAATGCATGCCGATCAGGGTGGCGCCGATGTCAATCCCGCCATGCGCCAGGACCGATTCGACCACGACCGGGTCGACAAAATCCTGCATCGCCTGCGCCGCCAGTGCGCCGCCCGCCTGTTCGACCGGATGGACACAGACCTCTTCCAGTGCGTACGCTTCCATCATCTCCCGCTCCACCACCAGAGCCCGGTTCAGGTGCTCACAGCACTGAATCGCCAAAAAACCTTCCCAGCGGTACATTTCACCCCGCAAACAGCCCAAGATCGCTTCCGCGACATCCAGCGACCCCTCCGTGCCGATCCGGGCACCCCGCACTTCGCTGGTACTGCAGCCTACCACCAGGATCTGCCCCGGACTCGGCTGCACCAATTTATAGTACTCGCGCAATACGGCGAGCGTTTCCGTCTTGATCCGTTCCAGCTCGGTATCCACTCAGGCCTCCCCCTTCCGCGCATAGGCATTGATCTTGTCAACCCGACGCGCATGGCGACCGGCGGAAAACTCCGCCGCCAGCCAGACGTCGACGATCATCGCCGCCAGGCCCGGGCCGATGACCCGTTCGCCAAGGGTCAGGATATTGGCGTTATTATGTTCGCGCGACATCTGGGCCGAAAAGACGTCATGGCAATTCGCCGCCCGGATGCCAGACACTTTGTTGGCGGCAATCGCCACGCCGACGCCGGTGCCGCAAAACAGCAGTCCGCGTTCGTATTCGCCCCGCGCCACCGCTTCGGCGACGGCAAAAGCCACATCCGGATAATCGGCCGACTCGCTGCTATGAACGCCAAAATCGGTAAACTCGACGCCGCATTGCTGCAAATGTTCCTTAATTGTCTGTTTCAGGGCGAACCCCCCGTGATCGCTACCGATTGCCAGCATAACATTTCATCCCTTCTGCCAAATATCAGGCTTGTTTTCGTCATTTGTCGCGGTTATTCCTGCAAGCGCCAGAAATTTATCCTTTGCAGCATCAATCAGCTCAGTCAGTTGATCCGCACAAAGCTGATAGACCGCTGTCGATTTTCCCATCGGATCCGTCACGTCGCCAGGTCTGCCGGCATACTCGCCCAAGGTGAAAATCCTGCTGCGCGCGCCGGGGGCGATGCAAAGCAACGATTCCTTGTGGGACAAGGTCATGGCCAGCACCAACTGGCTGGCATACACGTGACGATTGTCAATCTGGAGGGCGCTGTGCTCCTGCAGTGAAAGTCCCTGCCGCGCCATCACTTCGACCGCGGACGCCGATGCGGCCTGGCCGGTCCAGGCGGCGATGCCGGCAGAACTCACGGCAACTTTGTCGGCAATCCCCCATCTATGCAGTCTGTCCTGCAACAGTGCCGCCGCCATCGGGCTGCGGCAGGTATTGCCGGTACAAACCAATAAAACCTTTATCATCGCTTTACTCCTCCTCCACCGTTCCGGCCGCTTTGCCCAGGCGGTTCATCAATGCACGACCAATCCCCTGTTCCGGCACTCCTTCGGCAAAAATGACATCCACCGGATGCGTGTCAAACCAGCGAAGCGCCTGATACAAACCAGCAGCAGCAGCAGCCGGGTCTTGCCGCGAGCCATGGATCGCGATTTCAACCCCGTCTGGCAACAGCGCCGCCACTTCCGGCGACACTACCGCACCGACTTTGCCGCCGGCGTTTTTCGCTGCCAGCAACCGCTGCAGCAAGCCGTCCTCGCCCTCGATCGCATCGCAGGGGAACAGCAACAACGGCGCCGCCGGCGCATAATGACGATACTTCATCCCCGGCGCCCGGGGAACCGTTGCCGCGGACAAAGCCTCCGATCCGCTTGCCTGCACCTGACCAAGACAGGTTTCCAGCATTTCCTGCGTCACGCCGCCGGGCCGCAGAATCGTCGGAATCTCCGCCGTACAGTCCAGCACGGTCGATTCCAGCCCGACCTCGCAGGCGCCGTCGTCGAGAACCAGTTCGACCCGTCCAGCCATGTCGGCCATCACCGCCGCCGCCGTCGTCGGACTGGGCCGGCCGGAGAGGTTGGCGCTCGGCGCGGCAACCGGCACTCCGGCGCTGCGGATCAGCGCCCGCGCCACAGCGGAGGATGGAAGCCGCACCGCCACCGAATCGAGTCCCGCCGTCACGATATCCGGCACGCAGGCCGCCCGGGGCAGCACCACGGTAAGCGGACCCGGCCAAAACCGGTCCAGCAGCGGTTCGAGCCAGGCCGGCACTTCCCGCACCAACGGCGCCAAATCTTCCCGTTCGGCAATGTGCAGGATGAGCGGATTGTCGGCCGGCCGGCCCTTGGCCTGAAAAATCCTGCCCACCGCCGCGGCATCCAGCCCATTTGCCCCCAACCCATAAACCGTTTCGGTGGGAAACGCCACCAGTCCGCCCTGCCGAAGGATCCGCCCCGCGAGTTCGATCGCCGTTCTTGCAGCTTCCGGCTCGTTATGATCAAGGATTATATACTCTGTCTTCATGCCGCCCCTGCTTCTGTTTCTGCCGGACGCAACACCACCACGCGTTCGATTCCGGCATAGTCGGGAATAATCGCTTCGATCCGCCAACCATCCTGCTGTGCCAGGTGCGCCACGACAGGCGCCTGGCCGGCGCCGACCTCAACCGCCATAAAGCCGTGGGGATGAAGGCGCGACCGTCCGCCGGCAATCAGCCGACGATAATAATCCAGTCCATCGTCGCCGCCGCAAAGTGCCAGGTCCGGTTCCTGCCGCACTTCCGGCGCCAGCTGTCCCATTTCCGCCGCAGTGATATAAGGCGGATTCGACAGGATGGCATCAAACAACCCCGGGCTGGCCGGCAACAGGTCCGCCTCGGCAAACTCGGCCTGGCCGGCTCTGAGCAGCCGCGCTGCATTGGCTTTGGCAACCGACAGCGCCGCCGGCGAGATATCCGTTCCCAGCCCCCGGCAAGCCGGCGTCCGCGCCAGCACAGCGATCAATACCGCACCGCTGCCGACGCCGACATCGAGAATCATCCCGTCTTGCCGGTCGCCTAACCTCTCCACAGCCGCCGCGACCAGAATCTCCGTATCCGGCCTGGGAATCAGCACTGCCGGCGATACCTCAAAGTCGAGGCCCATAAACTCTTTGCGGCCGGTGATATACGCCACAGGAACCCTTGCGGCGCGGCGCTTCACCATCTCGCGATAGGCGGCCAGCTCCGCCGGCTGCATCGGTTGGTCAAAATGCACATACAAATACAACCGGTCTTTGCCCAGCAAAAAGGAAAGCAGTACATCCGCGTCAAGCCGGGGATTGTCGATCCCTTTGTCGCGGAAATACTGCGTGGTCCATTGCAGCAAGCTACCGATTGTCCATGGTTCAGCCATGTTACTCCGCCTGTTTCAGACGTTCCGACTGGTCGACCGCCGTCAGCGCGTCGATCAGTTCCGTCAAATCGCCGTTCATAATAAAATCCAGTTTGTGCAGGGTCAGGCCGATCCGATGGTCGGTCATCCGGCCCTGGGGAAAGTTGTAAGTGCGAATCCGTTCGCTGCGGTCGCCGGTCCCTACCTGGCTTTTGCGATTCTGGGCCGTTTCCGACCGCTGCGCCTCGATCGCCTGTTCCAACAGTTTTGCCCGCAACATCCGCATCGCCTGTTCCTTGTTCTTGAACTGCGATTTTTCGTCCTGGCACTGCACAACCAGCCCCGTCGGCAAATGGGTGATGCGAATCGCCGAATCGGTCTTGTTGATATGCTGTCCGCCGGCGCCGCTGGCCCGGTAGGTATCGATCCGCAGATCGTTGGCGTTGATCGGTACTTCGTCGACATCATCGGCTTCCGGCAAGACCGCCACCGTTACCGTCGAGGTGTGGATCCGGCCTGACGACTCGGTATCGGGCACGCGTTGCACGCGGTGCACGCCGCTTTCATATTTCAGACGCGAATAGGCGCCCGTGCCGGCGATACTGAACACGACCTCCTTGAATCCGCCGAGGTCGGTCGGATTGGAATCCATCATCTCGACCCGCCAGCCCTGCGATTCGGCGTAACGCGAGTACATCCGGAACAGGTCGCCGGCAAACAGCGCCGCTTCTTCGCCGCCAGCGCCGCCACGGATCTCCATGATCACGTCCTTGTCGTCGTTGGGATCCTGCGGCAACAGCAAAATCCGCAGCTCCGCCTCCAGGCGTTCCTTTTCGGCCTTGGCCTCGTCCAGTTCGGCCTGGGCCATCTGCCGCATCTCGTCATCCAGCTTTTCCGCCAGCAACTCCAGCGTTTCGTTGATGGTCCGGATACAGGCCTTGTATTCGCGGAACCGCTCGATGATGCGGGTCAGTTTGGCGTGCGTTCGCGTGTTCTTCTGCCAGGTCGCCATGTCTTTCACGGCATCCGGGTCGCTGATCAACCGCTCCAGATGGATGTATCTATCTTCAAGTGCTTGCAGTTTCTCGAGCAAGGTCTTCCCTCTCTTCCTGCGTTTCTGCCTGCGTTTCTGCCTGCGTTTCGGCCTGCGTTTCCGCCTGCGTTTCGGCATCCGGTCTGGCCGCTTCCAGAGCGCGGATCGCCACTTCGATCTGATCGTCGCTCGGCTCGCGGGTCGTCATGTATTGCAGCCACAAACCCGGCTTCATCAACGTCGCCACCAGCGGATTGTCGCAACTGCCGGCATAACGGATGATTTCATAGGAAATCCCCGCCACCAGCGGCAGCAGCACCACCCGGGATACGATACGCAGCCAGAGGTCCGGCCACCCCAGGAAGGCAAACATGAAAATGCTGACCACCATGACGATTAACAGAAAGTTGGTGCCGCAGCGCGGATGCAGCCGGCTGTATTTGCGGATCGATTCGACTTCCAGCGGAATCCCCGCCTCATAGGCATAGATGGTTTTGTGTTCGGCGCCATGGTATTGGAATACCCGCCGGATATCGGACAGGGACGAGATCACCGCGACATAACTGAAAAAAACCGTCAACCGGAGCACACCCTCGAACAGGTTGAGCAGGTACGGCTCGCTGACAAAGCTCTGAATAAACTTGGTCGCATAGGTCGGCAGCACCACGAACAGCAGCACGGCCAGTCCGAATGCGGCCAGCATCGTCAGGGCGATTTCCTTGCTGGAGAGTTCTTCGCCTTCTTCGCCGGCGGCCTGGGCCGAAAACGACAAGGCGCGGATCCCGTAGACCAGCGCTTCACCGAGAGCGATCACCCCTCGCAACAAGGGTTTTTTCAGCAACGGAAACCGATCTCCCAGCGAATGGACCGGTTCGACGCGCACCGCGATATTGCCGGACGGCTCACGCACCGCCGTGGCGATACGGGTCGGCCCTTTCATCATGACGCCCTCAATGACGGCTTGTCCGCCGATCATCGGTTTTTTCTTCAAAATAACAACTCCCGGATATGAATACTGCAGAGCATCTCTGCTCTGCAGTCTGGTCAGCTCTGTGTTCCGTAACGCTTATTGAAGGTTTCGACCCGACCTTTTGCGGCAGCCTGCCGTTGCTGGCCGGTGTAGAAAGGATGGCATTTCGAGCAGACATCAACCCGCAGTTCTTTTTTTACCGAACCCGTCAGGAAGTTGTTCCCGCAGGCGCAGGTAACTTTGATTTCGTCATACTTCGGATGAATCTTTTCTTTCATATCGTTTGCACCTCACTTTTCATGGACGCTCTGTTTTCGTCATGCGTAGGTTATTATAACACAGGGGTCCGGAGCACGCAACACTCCAACGAAGCAAAAAATTTGTCAGCTTTCATTTGCGGTAATGGCTGAAGCTGCCGAAACGGAGGTTGGGCAATGCTTCCTGCAACTGCCTGACCATCGCGGGAATGCCGATTCCGGCGGCGG
>CAZOJA010000117.1:0-7303 GCA_964579955.1 uncultured Veillonellaceae bacterium
ATCAATATGGACACGCTGGCCAAACTGGATGAGGCACGGCAGCTCGATCAAGTGAATTTTGTCGTCCAACCTTGGGTGTTGCAAGGCAAGGACAAGGCGCCGATCGAGGCGTTGGGCCGGCGGGCCTGGAACAAGCTGGAGCAGGGCGGCACGACGGTGTTCTGGCTGCAATCCTACATCCCGGGCGAGCATATGATGCAGAACGGGATTAATGCGATGCTGTTGTTGTTGGCGGTTTTGGGCGTATTGTCGCTGCTGCTCGGCAGTTTGCTGCTGGTCAATACGATTTCCTCGATTCTTACCCAACAGATCCGGCAAGTGGGTATCATGAAAACGATTGGCGCCGGCCGCAATCAAATCTTGCGGATGTATATGACGTTGGTAAGCATTTACGGGATTCTGGCGCTGGTTGTGGCGGCGCCGCTGGGGGCCTTGGCGGCCAGCGGGGTGACTTCGTTCATCGCCGGGATGTTCAATTTTGACTCGGGGGGATTGGAGCTTTCCGCCAAAGTGTTGGCGCTGGAAGCGCTGGTGGCGATACTGGTGCCGCTGGCCGCCGCTTTTTGGCCCATCTGGAAAGGAACCGCCGTGACTGTGCGCGAAGCCGTCAGCGATGTCGGCATCCAGTCGGTTGCGGCCCGGGGCAAGGTGGACCGACTGGTGGACAACCTGCTCGGTCGGATGAAAAAAGTACCGCGTCCGGTGACGCTGTCCCTGCGCAACACGTTCCGGCGTAAAGGCAGACTGGCACTGACCCTGCTCACGTTGACGATCGCCGGCACGGTGTTCATGGCGGTCTTCTCGGTCCGATCCTCGTTATATTCGACACTGGATGAAGCGATGGACTATTTTCATTACGATATCGGCATCGGCTTTACGCAAAGTTTCCGTTCGACGCGGATCGAACAGGAGGTCATGCGGGTGCCGGGCGTGAAGGCGGCCGAAACCTGGGGTTTCACTTCGGGACGGGTGTTGAAGGATTCCAGCAAGGCGGCGGAAGATGAGGCCAGTAAAAATGTGTTTCTGATGGCGCCGCCGGTGGGTACGACAATGATCAAACCGCGGCTGATCAGCGGGCGCTGGCTGCTGCCGGAAGATGAGAATGCGTTGGTTGTGAACACGGAAGTGGTCAAAGACCGGCCGGAGCTGAAGGTGGGCAGTCCGGCGACGATCAAGGTCGGTCATCGCCGCTTGCAGTTTACGGTGGTCGGCATTGCCCAGAGCACGCTGACCGGACCGTTCGCTTATGCGCCGTATCCCTGGTTGAGCGCGGCCATTGCCGAGACAGGCCGGGCCCGGTCGGTGCAGATCGTCGCCGAGTCCAGCGACCCACAGGTGCAAAGCGCACTGGGCAGGGCTATGGAGGAGCATCTGAAACGCAATAGCCTGAAAGTGCAAAACGTGGATATTATCTGGGAGACCAAAAAACGGATTCGCTCGCAGTTTGACATTATCACCACATTCCTGATGATCATGGCGGTGCTGCTGGCGATTGTCGGTGCGCTTGGCCTGACTGGCACGATGGGGATCAATGTGCTGGAACGGACCCGTGAGATCGGCGTGATGCGGGCGATTGGCGCCTCCAGTGTGAATGTGGGCATGGTATTTGTCATCGAAGCACTATGTATCGGTATCTTAAGCTGGCTGGCCGGATTGCTGCTGGCGCTGCCTGTCGCCGCGCTACTCAGCCATCAGGTCGGAGTGTTGTTTTTGGAAACACCGCTGACGTTCACTTTCAGCTTTTTGGGCACGGCGATCTGGTTTGTGCTGGCGGCGGTTCTGTCTGCGGCGGCCAGCCTGGTTCCGGCCTGGAATGCGACGCGCCTTAGCGTCAGGGATGTACTGAGCTATGAATAGGGATTGCAAAGGGAGAGGGGAAACATGATTGCTTGGCTGAAAAACCACCGGCTGATTTCGCTGTTGTTGCTGTTTGGTTTGACGGGACTGGTCTGGTGGGGCTGGAACGGTCATAAGGACGATAAGAAAAACGTGCCGCCCGTCAAGGCGGATAACCGGATTTTGGCCGAAGGGATCGTCTATCCGGCCCGCTATGCCCAGATGGTGATGCCGATAGACGGTATGGTGGGTGAAATTCTGGTCAATGAAGGCGATACTGTGAAACAGGGGCAGCCGTTGATCCGCTTGGTGAGACAGGATTACCAGGCGCGTGTTGGCAGTGCCACGGCAGATGTCGCTCGTGCCGCCGCGGCTGTCGAACAGGCAAGAGTAAATCTTGCCGATGCCGAGCGCGAGTTTAACCGACAACTGAAGCTGCAGGAAGCCGGCGCAACGTCCCGCCAGCAACTGGATCAGGCACGGACGGTGGTCGACCGCAACCGGGCCGCTCTTTCACAAGCGGAGGCCGAATTGCTGACCCAGCAGAACAAGCGGGCGGAAGCGGCCGGCGTTCTTGACAAGACGGAGCTCCGAGCACCGATGTCGGGTACGGTTGCCTTTCTGGACGTAAAAGTGGGCGAACATGCCCTGCTGGGGACGGTGTTGGTACGGATTGCCGATGAATCGGCCTGGGTGGTTCGCAGTGACGATTTGACCGAACTTGTCATTGCCAAGGTGCGGGTCGGCGATACGGTCAGTCTGTCTTTCGATGGCATCCCCGGACTGGAAATTCCCGGCAAAGTGAAGACGATCCGGCCGTATGGCGAGAAAAAAAGAGGCGACATCACCTATACGGTGACCATCGCCCCGGAACGTTGGGATGAACGGCTGCGCTGGATGATGACCAGCCAGATCGCGATCGTGCCGAAAAACCAGTAATCATCTGGACGCTTCGTGAAATTGCAGGAGGTGCGGAACATGAAACCAATGATTTGGGTGCTGGCGTTGTTGATGCTGCTGGTCGGCTGTGTTTCCGCCGGTGCCGAGGCAGGTGGCGAAGGTTATCAGGTGGTCAGGCAGACGTATACGGATCGGGCGATCAGCGTAACCTATCCTGAGCTCAGCGGCATGAGCGATGTAGAAAAGCAGCAGCGACTCAATCAGCTGATCCGCTCGGAAGCCCTGACTGTTCTGGCCGATTACGGGGAAAGCGAACTGGAAAATCTGACGGTTAAGTTGGACTATGTCATCGTCCGGCAGGATTCCGAACTGTTCAGTGTGAGATTCAACGGCAGCCGCTTCCTGAAAGGCACCGCTTACCCAAGCCGTCTGGTTCAAAGCGTTAATCTGGACATCCAGGCAGGACGCAAGCTGAGACTGCCAGACGTCATCCGGCTGGATGAACAGTTCGTCGAAACAATAAAAAACAGCCGCATGAATGCGGTCGAAGGAGTTACCTGGGGAAAACTGAGACTGGACGGCAAAAGACTGCTCAAGGCGCTCCTCCAGGCCGATTCAGCTACATCAACAGAAAATCCATCCAGGGTGTTCAGTTATTATACCCCAAACGGCATCGGAATCAGTATTGCTGGATGTGCTGAAGCCATTCGTTAAACCCGAAAATATCAATTTGATCAAGCTGATGGAGTAAGAGGGCCGCAGCAACCCGGCGTCCAGAGAACTGATGAAGTCGCATAAATATACTTTGGATTTATGGGGCGTAACCCGATGGCCGCTTTGTGTCGGACCCGGAAGTGCACAACCGGTATCTGGCTGTATGGGAAAACTTTAGCAAAATTGGCGGGAATGGTTGTGTTCTTGAAAAAACTGTGTATAATTACTCTGAGAGATGGTGTGAGTATTCTTCGGGGAGTGATGATGCATGGCATGCAAGATTTATGTCGACGGGCAGGAAGGAACGACGGGGCTTAGAATTCATGAATATTTATCGCAGCGGACGGATTTGGAAATATTGCATATTCCGCAAGAACAGCGCAAAGACCTTCAAGTTCGTCAAAAGTATCTGAATGAAGCAGACCTGGTATTTTTGTGTTTGCCGGACCAAGCAGCGCGGGAAGCGGTGGCTTTGATCGAAAACAACCGTACCCGGGTGGTTGATGCCAGTACCGCGCACCGCACCATCTGGACGTATGGATTCCCCGAAATGAATCGAGACCAGAGAACACTGATTGCCGAATCCAAGCGTGTTTGCGTCCCGGGCTGCCATGCGACAGGTTTTATGTCGCTTGTATATCCGTTGGTACAGACCGGCTGGGTTCGTCCGGAAGCCGATTTTAGCTGCCAGTCGCTCACTGGGTATAGCGGCGGCGGCAAAAGCCTGATACAGAAATTTGAAAACTATACGCCGACCGAGGCCGGGGTTCCCAAACCCTATGCGCTGAAGTTGCAACACAAACACTTGCCGGAGATGCAGGCGATTCCTGGATTGAAAAATCCGCCGGTATTCCTGCCGGTGGTGGCTGGCTTTTACAAGGGGATGGCGGTTTCCGTTCCGGTGACCCCGCAGATGACCGCCAAAAACTTGACAGCGGAAGACGCAGTGAAGTTTTTTCAGGACTATTATGCGAACGAGACCTTTGTCCGGGTTATGCCGCTGGGAGCGGAAACCGAGTTCGCCGATGGGTTCTTTGACGTAGAAGGCTGCAATGACACTAATCGGCTCGATATCTTTGTGTTCGGGCAGGGCGACCATTTGCTGCTGATGGCCCGGTTGGACAATCTCGGCAAGGGGGCGTCAGGCGCTGCCATCCAGAACATGAACATCATGCTCGGCGTGAGTGAAACGACAGGTTTGCAGGCCTGATAAAGCGACAATATTGAACCAAAGGCGCCGGAACTCGATTCCGGCGCTTTTGTCATTGTGCCCTATGCTCTGACATTGCGAGTTGAACGAGGAACCTTTCTCCGCCATGACAAGCTGACAAGCAGGATTATCGGGGCATTCAGCGAAATTTGTATTAAACGCAACATCATCAAGCGGCGCTAATGGTCGGCGATTGATAATTCATAGGAATGGAGCAGCGATAGTATGGTTGAATGGTTTGCGCAATTTTCCCCCGTAACTCAAGCCCTGTTCGGTACGTTGTTTACGTGGGGGGTGACTGCACTGGGGGCCGGGTTGGTTTTTTTCTTCAAATCGATCAACAAGACGGTGCTTAATGCAATGTTGGGTTTTGCTGCTGGAGTGATGATTGCCGCCAGCTTTTGGTCTCTTCTGTCGCCTGCGATCGAAATGGCGGAAGCCCTGGGGCAAGTCGCATGGGTAACTGCAGCGGTTGGTTTTTTGGCTGGCGGAGCTTTTTTGTGGTTGGTTGACATGACGTTACCTCATCTTCATATGGGGCTGGAGACGTCAGAAGCCGAAGGAATCAAAACCGGCTGGCAGCGAAGCGTTTTATTGGTATTGGCCATTACGCTCCACAATATTCCCGAAGGGCTGGCGGTAGGGGTTGCTTTTGGCGCCGTCGCTTATGATTTGCCCTCCGCTTCCTTGACTGGTGCGGTAGCACTAGCCATCGGCATTGGATTGCAAAACTTTCCCGAAGGGGCCGCTGTCTCGATTCCGCTAAGACGGGAAGGGTTTAGCCGGACCAAAGCCTTTCTTTATGGCCAAGCCTCTGGGGTGGTGGAGCCGATTGCCGGTGTGATCGGAGCGCTGGCTGTGATGTCGATGCGTCCGGTTCTGCCCTTTGCTCTGGCTTTTGCCGCGGGGGCCATGATTTACGTCGTAGTAGAGGAACTGATTCCTGAGGCTCAGCGGCAGGAGGGCGGCAGTAAGACCGACGTTGCGACCATCGGTTGCATGATCGGCTTTACGGTGATGATGATTCTCGATGTTGCACTCGGGTGAGGTTGCTGGATAAAAAAGAAGAGACCCTCAAGGGTCTCTTCTTTTTTATCGGACGTGTTGTTAGTATCCGAGGTAGTTCCAAGAATCTTCAAGGAGTTCTGTCCCGATGCCAGCAGCGTTTTCGGCGCTAAGATAACCGAGGACAACCAGTCCTATCACTGCTGCGAAGCCAATTACGGAAGAGAGTGCAACTTTTTGCGATTCTTCCGGGGGACAAATCTGAATCCCTTCGAAATTATAACATGTGTTGTTCGTCATTATGCTCATCCCTTTCTGAAGAGAGTGGTTTGCTTGATTTGATTATACAATGGATAAAATGAAATGTAAATAATAATTTTTATCAATTAAAAACTGTGGATAATTCTTTTTGATACATGCTGCTACCTGTTGCAAATAGGCTTAAGGTTAGAACAGATAGGTTGCCTTCAGGCGAAAAGCCCAGGAATCCCAGCGTACTTCATTCAAGCGGATTTGAATCTGGGTGCCGCCGGCCGTGTTGACTTGATCGGTACCATTCTTCGCCAGATAATTCGTATAGTCGATCGAAAAGCCCAAACGCCAACGGGCCCCCGCCTTGTAATCGACACCCAGCGAGGCAACAAGTCCTTGCCCGTTTGCCCAGTGGTTGTTCGTGACCGGATGGGCGAGGTCGGTGCGCAGGTTCCAGTGGGCTTCGCCGGTGTAGGTTGGCAGGTGGTATTCGACGCGGGTCGTCAGAAGCCATTTCGGGTTCAGTTGTTGTTCGTGGGAAAGTCCGAGCCAAGGACCTCGCCAAAGGCCTTTATACGCAGAGTTCAACCCGGCGAAGGGGCCATTCGGCGGGATTGTCTGGACTCCGTTGGTCATGGTCAGATTCTGGCTGTTAATCGCATAACCCGCCAGCAGGCTAGTGCGCTGGGTTGGCTTGCCCTGCAGCTTCCAGCCGAGAGCCAGCGACAAGTCGAACACATTGCCATGGTCGGCAGTATTGTTGGACCGGGAATACTCCTCCGTGCGGTTGTCGCCGTCATAATCCGAGTCCTGATTGGTCCCGGAATAAATCCAGCCCCAGCCGCCGCTGGCCTCGAGGAAATGCCGTTTGCCCATGTCATGCTTCAGAACGCCTTTGATTCCCTGAATGCGAAGATTTTCCCACTTTAGTTCTGACAAGACGTTAGGAAAGTCGTTCAGCCCGGCTTTGTTCCAGAGGAAGTTGTCCTGGCGATAGGTTGGGTAGATGTCGAACTGTGTCGCGGCGGTAACCTGCGAGGTGTTCATTGCAGCAAAGAATGAGATGCTGAACAACAAGGTCCGCAGCGCAATCCTTAGAGAATCCTTCAATCAAGTCAACTCCATTCTTCGTGGCGGTGGGAATAAAATGTGGCAAGCCAGCAAAGCTAGCTTGAAGATCGACCGGCAACGGACTGACAGCTGGGCAGCCTTGTCCTTTGCGTTTGCTGCCTTTCGTTGGGATGGCATGGTGACAGTGAAGCCGCCAGCGTTGCTTGCTGCGATCAGTCATATTATTGAAACCGGAAAAAATACTAACTTCTTGCAGTAAATGCGATTACAGACTGATTTTTCTCTTGTTTCTCGCTTAGGATTCAAATTTTCTGC
>CAZOJA010000118.1:0-7294 GCA_964579955.1 uncultured Veillonellaceae bacterium
ATTTATTTCAGATCCAAGTTGGTTCGCTGACCAACCTGGCCGGACCGGGTAGCCAAGCCTACTCCGCCGATGATAAATACAGCGCCGGCCCCGTGAAACCAACTCATGCGCTCTCCCAGCAACAAAACGGAAAGCAGGATGCCGGCTAGAGGAATCAGATTGATAAATAATGAAGCCGTATTCGGTCCTACGGCATCCACCCCGATATTCCAGAGGGTAAAAGCCACCAAGCCGCTGCCGAGGCAGATGTAACCGAACCACAACCAATTTGCCCCCGTCAGGGGAATGCTGCCGTCAAACCCCTGTGCCAGGCACAGGCCCAGCATCATGACCGTTCCAAACGCCCCTGTCCAACCAGTCGTGCTTAGCGGCGACATATGGCGCATAACGCGACGTCCGGCAATCGAATAGAGAGCCCAGCCCAGTCCCGAAAGCAAAAACAAGACATCGCCCCAGTTCAGCCTCAATCCTGCAAGCGTCGTCCATGACCCGCCACTGGTGATCACGAGAACCCCGGTTACAGATATCATCACACCCAGCCATTGCCTGCCATTCATCCGCTCTTTCAAAATCAGCGCAGCCAGTACACCGGTAAGCGCCGGCACAAAAGACGTGATGACGACACAGTTGATTGCGGTCGAATATTGAAGACCGCTAAATTGCGCGCCATTATTGAGAACCGTGCTGCAAAACCCCATAAACACAAGCGTCGGCATTTGGCGCCATTCAGGCAGGCAGCTTCGTCCCTCTCTGTACCAGGCTATTAGCAGCAATATCGAACTGAATACAGCAAACCGCAATAGCGTGATGACCAGCGGCGAAAGTTCTGTCAGAACCTTTTTTACCGCTACGGCATTGCCGCCCCACAGAAACGCCGTAACACTCAGAAGAAAAAATACGGTTCCCGGGCTCATTTTTTCAGGTTTAAGATGCATCATTTTTTCACAGACTCATTCTTTCATTTGCTTATTCTGTATTTCCCGTTCTCCTCCAATTGCTTTTTTCCTGCCAGTCATGCGAAAAGAGGACCGTGTCCGGTCCTCTTTTCTTCATGTTTCATGCTACATTTTTGCAATGCTATTTCTTCACCACCAACACAGGAACCTGCGCCAAACTGATCAAGCCATGCGGTACACTGCCAAGCGGCAATTTATCGAGCACTCCGTGCCCCTGCGCACCGACAGCGATCATGTCTATTCCGTGTTTCTCGCTATAGTCGAGTAATGTTTCCAGGATGCTGCCGCTGACAATCTGTGTATCGACGGTTACCCCTTGCTGCTTGGCCAGCAGTTTTATCTCTTCCATCTGTTTCTCATTCAATTCTTCGATTTCCCGCAGTTTGGCCATGGTACGCGATGCACTGCCGCCTTCCGCCATGGTATAGGCCAAGCCCATCTGGAACGGCTCAAACACTTTTAGAGCAACAACCTGCGCCTGAGTCCGCCTGGCCAGTTCGAACGCCCATTGCAAGGCTTCCTGACTCTGCGGATATCCATCATACGCCACCAAAATCTTACGCATGTGGGTCACGATCAATTCTTTGCCGATGTAATGAAGCACCGGGCACTGTTTGACTACCATCACCGGAATATCGGACTGACTGACCAAACCATGCGTCGTGCTGCCAAGCAGCAACTGCTTTATCGTCCCATGTCCCCGGGTTCCGCTGACAATCATGTCAATCCCGTTTGCTTTGGCATATTCCAATAAACTTTTTACCACATGACCGGCCAGAACGGCGGTGGTGATTTCGATCTCCTGCTCACGTCCGAGTTCTTTGACCTGCTCCATCAGGTGCTGGTCTGCTTTCTGCACCGTGGCATAGCGGGCAAACATTTCCTCATCCAGTGAACCGACTTCATCCCACCTTGATTCTCGCAGAATCGGTTCGAACACTTTGACGGCGCTGACTGCAGCACCAGTATGCCGTCCGAAGTAGATAGCCCAATGCAAAGCCTCTTTGCTCTGCGGGGACCCATCGTAAGCCACCAAAACTTTTCGTAGTTTTGTCATGTGAACGCACCTCCCCTTTGCTTCTAATCAGAATTATCTGGTTATTCATATTATAGCATTGGGAAGAATACTTGGCGAACATTACCGGGAATCAGTTTTTTCTTGCAGTTCCTTGTTTTTCGTTTCCAACTGACTGACTTTAACATCCAGCCGGTTGATATGTTGCTGCAGGCAGCGCAGCATCTCTTCGACCGGGTCAGGCAAATTATTGTGAGCCAGGTTGTCCGGATTGATCGCTTCGGCACATTGGTTTACCTTTTGCCCATATCGATACACCACCCGGCCCGGAATCCCGACAACAGTCGAATTGGGGGGGACTTCCGACAACACCACCGATCCGGCGCCGATTTTCGAATCGTTGCCGACTTTGAACGAACCGAGGATTTTCGCACCGGTCGCCACCACCACGTTGTCGCCAATCGTCGGGTGCCGTTTGCCTTTTTCCTTGCCAGTGCCGCCGAGAGTGACGCCTTGATAAACCGTCACATTATCGCCGATCTCCGTCGTTTCGCCAATCACGGTCCCCATGCCGTGGTCGATGAAAAAGCCTTTGCCGATCGTTGCTCCAGGATGGATTTCAATCCCGGTGAAAAACCGGGCGATATGGGAAACCAAGCGGGCCAGGACGATATAATCTCGCACATAAAGATAGTGAGAAACCCGGTGAGCCCAGATCGCATGCAAACCGGGATAGCACAGAACCACTTCCAGCGTGTTGCGAGCCGCCGGGTCCCGATCGAAAACCGCCCGGATATCTTCTTTAATCTGTTTAAACATCGGTACTCCCCCCATTCTTACGAAACTGTCGGATTGCGCCGGCGCCGGAACCCTTGGTCCTGAGATATGGTCCGCCCAATCCCTTCGATTTTTTCGGTGACACAGTTTCTACAATCAGCCGGGGCATCATTAAGACATATTTTTCCCGGATAGAGCATGTACAATTTTCGGTAATCCGTATCCGTCACGTTCGGCATCACCACGTTGGCGCCGCGCTGCAAGGCCAGCATCCGTCCGTTCGGCTGCAAGGTTTCCATCGCAGTGGTCGCAGGAATATTGGCTTCGGGCAACAACAAACGGGTCAATGCCATCATGCGGCAGGCAAGATCGAACGTTCCGCCAGCGGCCGCAGCCAGGGGGGTGTCGGGGTTGGGAATGAACGGTCCGATGCCGACCATATCCACATCCAGCTCTTTAAAAAACAATAAATCTCGTGCCAACGATTCCATACTTTGCCCCGGCAAACCGACCAGAGAGCCGGTTCCCACTTCAAAGCCCAATTCCTTCAGGTCACGCAGACAACGGACCCGATTGTCCCAGCTCATGCCGGGATCAAGTTTTTCATATAGCGCTTTATCGGTGGTTTCAATCCGCAACAGGTAACGATCAGCGCCGGCTGCCCGCAGCGCGGCGTATTCTTCACGCGTTTTTTCACCGATACTGAGGGTCAGCGCCACTCCCAACTTTTTCAGCTCACTTAATACGAAAGACAACCGCTCTGAACTGAAAAAATCATCCTCGCCGGACTGAAGCACCAACGTCTTATAACCTAATTCGGCGGCCCGTTGGCCAAAGTCGAGAATTGTCTTCTCGTCGAGTCTATAGCGGGAAATTTCGCGATTATCGCGTCTCAACCCACAGTACAGGCAGTTTTGTTTGCAGATATTAGAAAACTCGATCAGACCGCGCAACTCGACCTGCGGACCGATATAGCGCTGCCTGACGCGATCTGCCGCGGCAAACAGAGGCGCGGCCGCAGCCGGATCGCTTAGCAGGATCAAAATTTCAGTTTCAGTTAACTGGTGGGTCTGTTCGGCTTGCTCAAGCATATCTGCAATTTTCTTGTCGCTCACATGTATCTCCTCACATCTGTTTAATTCTAATCATTTTAGTCGGATTTAATTTGATTGTAGTCTTTTCCCACCTGTCTTGTCAATCCGCCAGACAATTCAGGCAGGGCTTTTGCATTTCAGTCGCATTTTTTGTCATTTCGGTCAAACATCGTGGCTAAGAAATCTGGCAAATGAAAAAATGAGACGGTGGAAAAATTCTATTATATAGGAGGGACCTTATGAAAAAGTATGGACTCGTAATCGCCCTATTGGTGATGCTGGGCATCATGGCACTACCGACTCCGGCAGATCTGCCCGTCGCCGGACACCGGATGCTGGCCATCCTCGTGTTCTCGGTCATCGTATGGATGACCGACACGATTTCCTATCCGGTCAGCGCAGCCGTCATCATGGCTTTGATGGCTTTTACCCTCGGTGTGTCGCCGGATCCGGCCAAACCGACTGCACTGCTTGGCACCAGCCGGGCCTTGACGATTGCCCTCGGCGGCTTCAGCAACACGGCTCTGGCGCTGGTCGGCGGTGCGTTGTTCATTGCCGCGGCCATGATGAAAACCGGCCTGGACAAACGAATCGCCCTGGTCGTTCTGTCAAAGATCGGCGCCCGAACCAACCGGGTTCTGGCCGGAGTCATCTTTGTCGGCTTTTTACTCAGCTTTTTTGTTCCGAGTACAACCGCCCGCGTCTCATGCCTGGTCCCGATCGTTATGGGTATTATACTTGCTTTTGGCGTTGAACGGAAAAGTAAATTTGCCGGCGTGATGATGATCGCCACGGCTCAGGCCGACAGCATTTGGAATGTCGGCATCAAAACCGCGGCGGCGCAAAACATGATCGCTGTCGGGTTCATTGAAAAGCAGCTTGGCATCTCGATCACCTGGCTCGACTGGTTCATTGCCGCTTTACCGTTTGCTGTGCTGATGTCGGTGGCGCTGTATTATGTACTGATGAAAATCATGCCACCGGAAATGGATGAAATCGCCGGCGGCGATGCGGTTGTCGCCAAGGCGCTCAAAGAATTGGGGCCGATGAAAACTGATGAAAAGAAAATGCTGGCGATCTCATTCATCCTTTTGTTCTTCTGGGCCACTGAGAAAATCGTGCATCCTTTTGACACTTCTTCCACGACGATCGCTGCGATTGCCCTGATGTTGCTACCCGGAATCGGTGTCATGTCCTGGAAGGAAGCCCAGCCGAACATTCCCTGGGGTACCTTGATCCTGTTCGGTGTCGGGATTAGCCTCGGTTCGGCGATTCTCTCGACCAAAGCCGCCGCCTGGGTCGCCAAACTGATTGTTGGCACCTTTGGCCTGCAAACCTTGCCGGCACTGGTAATTCTGGCGATCCTGTCCGCTTTCCTGATCATTATTCACCTTGGCTTTGCCAGCGCTACCGCATTGGCTTCGGCTATGATCCCCATCATCATCTCGATCCTGCAAAGCGTAAAAACCCCTGGCATCAACGTGGTCGGCCTGACCATGATCCTGCAGTATGTGGTGAGTTTCGGGTTCATTCTGCCGGTCAACGCACCGCAAAACATGGTTGCCTATGGCACGGAAACCTTTGAAGTGCGCGATTTTATCAAAACGGGCATTCCGTTGACCATCATCGCCTTTGCACTGATCATGCTCCTGGGAGCAACATACTGGAAATGGCTCGGGTTGGTCTGACACCAACCCCGGCTATCAATGAAATGGAGGCGTAACCTTGGCACTAGCAATCAACAAGAAATACTGCAAAGGGTGCGGGATCTGCGTGGCGTTCTGCCCGAAGCAGGTGCTCGAACTCGATGAACTGGGCAAAGTGTACGAAAAAGCACCGGAGGCCTGTATCAGCTGCGGGCAGTGTGAACTGCGCTGCCCGGACTTTGCCATCCAGGTAGAAAGACCGGCAAAGGAGGCGGCAAAATGAATAAAGCAAGACTCATGCAGGGCAACCAGGCCTGCGCCGAAGGCATGATCGCCGCCGGCGTGCGCTTCTTCGCCGGCTACCCCATCACCCCCTCTACCGAAGTCGCCGAAATCATGGCCGAAGAACTGCCGAAAATCGGCGGCAAGTTCATCCAGATGGAAGATGAGATCGCCGGCATGGGCGCCACCATCGGCGCCGCGTTAACCGGCGCCAAGTCCATCACCGCCACCAGCGGCCCCGGCTTCTCGCTCAAGCAGGAACTCATCGGCTACGCCTGCATGGCGGAAATCCCCTGCGTCATCGTCAACGTGCAGCGGATGGGCCCCTCCACCGGACTGCCGACCTCTCCCGCCCAGGGCGACGTCATGCAGGCGCGCTGGGGCACCCACGGCGACCACGGCATCATCGCGCTGTCGCCCGGCTCGGTGCGCGAAGCCTTCGACGTAGCGGTCGCCTCCGTCAACTTCTCGGAGAAATACCGCACCCCGGTCATTTTGCTTTTAGACGAAGTCATCGGCCACATGCGCGAGCGGGTGGAACTGCCGGAAGCCTCGGAACTCACCCTGGTCAACCGCAAAACCCCGAGCGAGCCGCCGGAAACCTTCCAGGCCTATAAACCGGGCGAAGACGGCGTGCCGGCGATGGCTCCGTTCGGCACCGGCTACTACCACCACGTCACCGGACTCGTCCACACCTATACCGGCATGCCCTCAGGCGGCGGCGCCGTCACCAACGAACTGGTGCGCCGACTGGAGAATAAAATCTACCAGGCCCAGGACGACATCACCCTCTACACCGAAGACGGCATCGAAGGCGCCGACGTGGTCCTGGTCTCCTACGGCGGATCCTCCCGGGCCGCCAGCGCCGCGATGAAAATGGCGCGGGAAAAGGGCGTCAAGGTCGGCATGCTCAAACTGATCACCATCTGGCCGTTCCCGGCCAAACTGGTGGAAGAGAAGACCAAGCAGGCCAAGGCCATCATCGTGCCCGAACTCAACACCGGACAACTGGTCGGCGAAGTCGAGCGCTACGTCGGACGGGACCGTGTGGTCTCGGTCACCCGGGTGGACGGGGAACTGTTTGAACCGGAAGAAATCCTGGAAGAGATTCTTCATGCCGCAGGAGGTGCGAAATAATGGCCGTCATCGACAAATACATCCGCCAGAGCGCCCTGCCGCACATCTGGTGCCCCGGCTGCGGCAACGGCATCTTGCTGGCCGCCATCTTGCGGGCGATTGACAAACTGCAGCTGGACCAGAAGAAAACCGTCATCGTCTCCGGCATCGGCTGCTCGTCGAGAGCCTCCGGCTACATGAACTTCAACACCATCCATACCGCGCACGGACGGGCGCTGCCGTTTGCCACCGGCATCAAGCTGGCCAACCCGGAACTGAACGTCATCGTGATCACCGGCGACGGCGACTCGACCGCGATCGGCGGCAACCACTTCATCCACGCCTGCCGCCGCAACATCGACATCACCACCGTCATCTTCAACAACAACATCTACGGCATGACCGGCG
>CAZOJA010000119.1:0-7280 GCA_964579955.1 uncultured Veillonellaceae bacterium
GCTGGTAAACCAGTCAGGTATCAGAGCTATCGTAATGTGGGCCCCCGGCAACAGCTCGCGAACCTGTTTCACCACCGGCGCTACCCAGCCGGACATCTCCCCGGGCGAGTTGGCGAGAATCGTCAGTTTCTGTTCTCTTTCCATGGTTTATTCCTCCAGCGGAATCCCAGCGCCCTCTAGTCCTTTTCGCAAAGCCGAGGCATATAAATGGGTCATCAGAATCTTGCGGACAACCGGATACAGAAAATGTCCGCTTTGCTTCATGACAGTGGCGCGCTCCATCGTGGCCCACTTCAGTAATCCCCACTGCGCGAATCGATTATCCCACTTAAGGCGTCCCCAGTGGATGAATTTTTTCACTTGCGGCAGCGGATATTTTTCATAGAATATTGCCGCGGTGGCGCCACGTTCACGGCGCTTCTTCATTTCGGTTTCGAGCGTCGGCGTCCCGTCCGTGTGGTGCAGCACATAGGCCCGGCGGTTGCGTACACAGCCTACTCCAGCCTGGTCGAGCCGAACTCCCAGCTCTATATCCTGAAAGCCATATGCCTTGCCAAATCGCTCGTCAAACCCGCCCACTTGCAAGAAATGCTTCCGGGGACAGGATACATTAACGGTAACAAAAGGAACGCCAAAAAAGTCTAAGAAAGCTTGCGCACGAATCACCCACGACGTGAACGGCTGATGTTCCATATTTTCACGACCACTGACATAAATAGCGGGTCCGTCAACGAAAACTGGTACTACGGCTTTCCGGTGGCTTCGCATATGTTCAGAAATAAACCAAGGCGGAACAAAGGCATCACTATCGATAAAGATGACAATGTCGCCGCTCGCACTAGCTACGCCAAGATTGCGGGCCGGGCCGGGTCCCTGATGCCCCGAGGCAATACAGCGCAAATCATAATGGGCTGGCCATGCCTTGACCATTTCGACGCTTCCGTCTGTCGACCCATCATCCACCACAATCACTTCGAAATCCCTGAACGAATAATCCTGTTTATCGAAACACCGCAAGCAGACAGCCAACAAATCCTTGCGGTTGTATGCAGCGATGATGATGCTGGCGTCCAATCCATCCCCTCCAGATTTAATGATCCCGTAGTATTTCCTGTCGCACAAAGTCCAGTAAATTAGTCCCGATAAACAAATAGCCCCGAATCCCTGCCGCCTTAGCCGCCTCAACATCCGACTCCTTGTCGCCGATCAGAAACGATGTTGCCGGATCTGCCTTCCATTTTGCCATTCCCTGCAGAATCAGCCCCGGCTGCGGTTTACGGCAGGCGCAATCCTGAATATATTCCTGCAGAATGCCTCGGGGGTGGTGTGGGCAAAAATAAAACGCATCAATCCATATCCCCTTCTTTGCAAGTTCTTCATTCATCCAGGCATGCAAACCTTCAATATCCTGTTCTCGATAATAGCCTCGGGCCACGCCGCTCTGGTTGGTGACCACCACGACCGGCCAGCCTTGCCGGTTAAACAGGCGAATGGCTTCGAAAGCCCCCGGAATCCATATAACATCTTCTTTGCGCCACAAATAACCGATATCGGCGTTCAGAACTCCGTCCCGGTCCAGAAAAACGACTGTTGTCACTCTTCAATCCTCTGACAGACAAGATGTTCGATCAGCAGGTGAGCTTCCTGAATTCGGGCGGTAACATCGGAGGGAATCCGGATGCAGATGTCGCAGAGTTTCTTCATCCTGCCGCCACTGCGACCAGTCAGCCCCACGGTAACGGCTCCTTGTTGATTGGCTTTTTCCAGCGCCTTCATAATGTTGGGGCTGTTGCCTGAAGTCGAAATGCTTACCACCAAATCGCCAGAGCGGACTAATGCCTCGACTTGGCGGGAAAATACGACCTCAAAGCCATAATCATTGGCCAGAGCAGTCAAGATCGCGGTATCGGTCGTCAATGCCACCGCCGCCATCGCCTGTCGCTCCTTTTGAAAACGTCCAACCAGTTCAGCGGCGAAATGTTGGCAGTCACAGGCACTACCGCCGTTGCCCATCAGATAAATCGTATGGCCGGTGGCAATCGCTTCCCGACAGGCTTCGGCAAACCGGGAGATATCCTGCATGCATTCGGCCTTCATCGCTTCGATGACATCGGAATGTTCTTCAATGATTTTAAAATAATCCATGTCATTCTCCTAAACAATAAAATACGTCCACAATACATATAGTATAACGTGCCGATGTTTATACCGCGACTTTTTGGGATCCTATCTGTAATGAACGGCTGGCAGCTTCCAAAATCTTAACGACATCCAGCCCGGCGTAACCGTCGGCAATCGGCGAGTTGCCGGTCCGAATCGCTTCCACCAGCTGTTTGACTTCGTTGCGCAGAGCGTCGCCGGGCGGAATGAACGGAGATAATACATCGCCCAGATGATACTCCATTTTGCCGCCATTGCCGCAAGTTACGCAACGGTCGTAAACCCTGAGCTTTTCCGAGGCTTCCAGATCATTGTAATAGGCGCTCTTCTGGGTGCCAACCAAAACCCCGTGTCGCATCTTGACCGGCGACAGCCAGTTCACGTTAATGTTGGCTACAAAAGAACCTTCAAAGAACATATGCAACTGAGCCATACTTTCAGGATGTCCCTGTACGTGACTCGTCCCCACGGCAAGAACTTCCTTTGGCATCCGACCAATCACGTGATAAAACAGTGACACATCATGAACAGCCAAGTCCCACAACACGCTGTAATCATCACGGACCGCACCGAGATTCAACCTGACTGAATCCCAGTACAGCAGTTCGCCCAGCTCGCCACGGGCGATCAGGTTACGCAGGTACTGGGCTTCGTTGGAATAAACCAGCACATGGTCGGTCGCCAACAGCAGTTTCTTTTGTTTTGCCAAAACGATCAGCTCTTCGGCATGCGCCACACTAGCAGTCATCGGTTTTTCGACCAGTACATGCTTACCAGCCTCGAGAGCCGCTTTGGCCAGTGAATAGTGACTGTCCACCGGCGTTGCAATAGCAACCAGCTCGACCTTGGGATCATTCAAAATGTCCAGATAATTCGTCGTTGTCTGCACATCATGAAAAGTCTGCTTCAGGAATTCCAGCCGTGGCGCGCTGAGGTCGCACATCCAGCGGAGCTTGGTTTCGGTATTGGAAAAGAATACGTTGAGCAGATTGGGGCCCCAGCCGCCGCAGCCGATCACAGCCGTCTGTATTTTTCTCATCTTGATCCCGCCTTGCTATTTAGATATTTTTAGGTATTCCTTTACAGCCTTTTGGGGGACGGAATTGTTAAATGCGACGGTTGCGTTCATTTTGAGCCGTAGAATTCGTCGATGATAAGATGGGGTGATGAATGCAAAATCGGTAGGGATATCGATTTTAGTCCTGAGCGACCGGATGGAGCATTCAGGGCGGCAAAATCAGACCATTTGGAATCGCAACGAATTTAGGCAAAAAATGCTGCAACCCGGCATTTACAATTTCGACTCCTTATTTGACGCAGAACTCCCGCACGGCTTCGGCGACCTGATCGATCTGGTCGTCAGTCATTTCCGGGAACATCGGCAGGGTCAGGCAACGTTTGGCCACCGTCTCGCTGACCGGCAGATCACCCTGCTTGTAGCCGAGATGGGCATAAGCTTTTTGGAGATGGACCGGCAGCGGATAGTGCAAGGCCGACTCCACCCCGCGCATCGCCAGGTGTTTCTGCAAGTCGTCGCGGCGCGGATGCTGGATGACAAACAGATACCAGTTGCTGTCGCACCACTGTTTGATTTCCGGCAACACCAGGCCCGGCAATCCGGCCAGAGAAAGTTTGTAGTTTTTGGCAATCAGATGGCGTTGCGCCGTCCAAGCCGGTAAATGTTTCAGCTTGACGCCGAGAATGGCGCCCTGGATGCCGTCCATCCGGTAGTTGAAGCCCAGTTCGTCATAGTAATAGCGTTCACCTTGCGAATGGTTGCGGAGGCGACGCAGATGGTCGGCCATATCCGGATCGTTGGTGCAAACGCCGCCGGCTTCGCCGAAGGCGCCGAGATTTTTGCCGGGATAGAAGCTGAAGCAGGAGGCCGCGCCGAAAGTTCCGGCATTTTTGCCCTTGAAGGTGGAACCGTGGGCCTGGGCGGCGTCCTCGATCAGGACCAGATTATGCCGCTTGCAAACATCGGCAATTTCATCCATGTCGCAGGTATGGCCATAGAGATGAACCGGCAACACGGCCGTGGTTTTCGGCGTAATGGCGGCTTCCAGCTTGCGGGCGTCTATGCAGTAGGTGTGCGGGTCGATATCGACGAACGCCGGCGTGGCGCCGACGTAGGAGATCGCCCAAACGGTGGCGACAAAGGTGTAGGACACGGTGATGACTTCGTCGCCGGCTTTGACTCCGGCGGCAATCAGGGCTAGGTGCAGGGCGTCGGTGCCGCTGCCGCAGCCGATGCAATATTTTGTCCCGACATAACGGGCAAAGTCTTCTTCAAACCGGCTTACGGCCGGACCGAGGATATAGGCCGCCGATGAGAGACCCCGGTCGATTTCGGGAGCAAGCTCTTCCTTGATGTTCTGGTATTGCAAGGGTAGGTCCTGTAATGGCACTTTTTTCAATTTAATTCCTCCAAACTCTATCTGAAATAGCCGTTGGTCTGTTCCAAGCAATCGCAGTATTCGCTGATCGCCGACGTCAACGACATAAATTCTTCGCCCCAGCCGACCGAGCGCAATCGGGTAAGATCGGCTTCGGTAAAACTCTGGTATTTTCCAGCCAGTGCTGCCGGAAAAGAAGCATATTCGATGCGCCCACGGCCCAGTCTGGCGATAATCGAGCGCGCCACGGCGTTAAAGGTATTAGCCTTGCCGGTTCCGCAGTTGAACACGCCATGGATGTGGGGGTTTTCCCAAAAAAACAGATGCAGCCGCACGACATCCTTCACGTAAATGAAATCCCGACGCTGCTCCCCGTCGCCATAACCATCCATACCGGCAAACAGACGGGCCACACCGTCTTTTTGCAACTGACTGTACAATTTAAAAACAATAGATGCCATTTGTCCCTTATGATTTTCCTGGGGGCCAAACACGTTGAAATACCGCAGGCCGACGACTTGACTTCCAGTCTGCGGCTTCAGATGACGGACATAATTATCAAACAGATATTTAGAATATGCATAAATATTTAACGGATACTCACAAACTGACTTTTCGTGAAAACCGTTCTCCCCTTTGCCATATACGGATGCGGATGAAGCATATTGGAACGGAATCCCCTTCGTCAGGCAATGGTTCAACAAAATCTTGCTATATTCATAGTTGTTTTCCAGCATGTAAGATCCATCAACTTCCATCGTGTCGGAACAGGCTCCAATATGAAAAATGGCGGCTATTGGACCGATTCCAGCCCCGCCCTGCTCAATTCGCAGCAAAAAACGGACCTTATCTTGATAATCGGCAAATTGCAGACCGCGCAGATTTTCCATTTTAGCGCTGTTTTTCAGATGGTCGACTACCAGAATATCGTTAATGCCCGTGTCATTCAAGGCTTTTATCAAGTTACTGCCGATAAAGCCGGCGCCACCAGTCACCACGATCATTGTTCCCACTCCTCGCGATGTTTTATTTGGGCTAGCGCAACATCCAGCTCCTCCACGCCGATCGCATACGTCCCCAGTTTACCAACGACCACTCCTGCAGCCAGATTAGCCAAGTGTGCCGCCACAAGCGGTTTCAGCCCTGCCGCCAGAGCCGCTCCCATCACGGCGGCTACCGTATCGCCTGCTCCCGAAACATCAAATACTTCCTGCGCATAGGTCGGAATGTGCACAGGCTTGCCCTCGGATATCAAGCTTAGCCCATGTTCGGATCGAGTGACTATCAGCGATCCAAATCCAAACCGTTGACGGATTGCCGCTCCTATTGCCGCGATATCCCGGTCTTCGTTTCGGACGCCCACGCGGCTAACTTCGCTGAGTTCCTTCACATTTGGGGTCACCAAAAAAGCACCTTTGTATTTTTGCCATTGACCACCCTTGGGATCCACCACCAATGGAACATCCGCCTGACGGCAGTCCTGAATCAGGTTTCGGCATAAACCGGTCGAACAGACGCCTTTGGCATAGTCTGACAAAATAACCGCATCCAATCCAGCCTCTATCTGCTGCCGAACCTGCTGAATCAGTTTGGTTTCCAGTGATTTTGACACTGGAACGGCTTCTTCAAAATCAAGCCGAAGCATCTGCTGATGTCCACCCACGACCCGCACTTTTGTCGTTGTCGGGCGTTGCGTCTTGAGCAGTCCTTCAGCGTTGATTTGCAACGAAGCAAATTTTTCGTCAAGAATTTGACGATGTTCATCTGCACCGCTGATCCCTATCAACAATACCTTACAACCGAGCCGGGCCAGATTGTGGGCAACATTTGCCGCACCTCCCAGCTTATTTTTATGCGCTTTGACCAAAGCGACAGGTACCGGCCCCTCCGGTGATATACGGGTCACATCGGCAAAGTAATAGCGATCCAACATGCTGTCGCCAATAACAAGAAGCCGTGTCCCCTTAATTTTTTCAAGCCATGGATGCACTAGCTTTTGTCCTTCCCTACTTTGGCTTCCGCCGCCATAGCAGATTGTAACTTTTTTATGACATTCGTCGTCGACCGGCCTTCAACCAGTGGAACTAGCATCGTTTGTCCTCCGCCGGCAGCTACCAGTGCCGCTTCTGGCAGGCGGTCGAGCGAATAGTCGCCTCCTTTGACATAAATATCCGGCTGGATCTGTCGAACCAATTCCTCAGCCGTTGTTTCGCCAAACACGACTACATGGTCCACCGCCCTCAGTCCGGCCAAGACTTCCGCACGGTCGTCGGCGGTGTTTACAGGACGCCCTTCGCCCTTGAGCACCCGGACGGACTTATCACTATTAAGACCGACAACCAGCACGTCACCCAGTTTTTTGGCTTCGATGAGATACCGGACATGTCCGGCATGAAGAATGTCAAAACAACCGTTGGTAAATACCACGGTCTGTCCAGACTGCCGATATGATGATCGTAAAGCTTTCATTTCATCAACTTGCATCATTTCAAAACAACCCTCGTTGGTCAGTAGTATTGCATTACATTTTACAGTGAAATAAAAAAACTCGCATCGTGCAACCAGAAAACAATTAAACCCTAAGAAACCGGCACACTTGTTTAAAACCGCACTACCGCCAAGTGCCAACGCCACTCCTTCTTTTTCGACTTATATTGAATATAAGTGTTCCAGCAGTGCAGATTCCGGTAAATGGTAAAATAGTTTTCGAAGGTTTTCCCCGTG
>CAZOJA010000120.1:0-7279 GCA_964579955.1 uncultured Veillonellaceae bacterium
TATATGATTGTTTAAAAAGCCTTGGCATCCAATTGATCATAGTGTATGATCCCGGATAATCGCATTTCGTCATCCCATCTCCATCAGGCAGATTTTTTCATACTAATGCTGGAAGTTCAGGTGCACGTGGCAGCGGCCATTCTTTTGTTCGCTGCTGATTTTATCGGCGAGCTTGGTCAACAAAAAGCCGGACAGTCGGATAAAGGCCGCATCATCTTCCAGCAGTTCCCGTTCTGTCGGCCGCTGCTTGCTGATCTCGAGCAGTTCGCCCTGATAGCCGACATCGACGTTCAGGTTGAACTCTTCAAAGCTGGCGTCGATCAGCAACGGTCCCTGGCTGAGCTGCTGGGCCTGCAGGGTTTCCATCAGTTCGTTCAAAGCCGAGGCCGCTTTGGCGATGACTTCGGGGCGCGCGCCCCAGGCGCCGCCGCTGCGCTGCATAAACAGCACCACTTCTTCCAGGGCGGCCGGTCCGGGCGTGATCTCCAGTTTCTGATGGCTGGCAATGCCGATCCTAAACAGCAAATGCAGCGAAATGGCGATGATGGTCCCCACCGCCAAGGCATTGCCGGTGAGCGGCTGCAGCCAGACCGGGAACGCTTTGGCGAAACCGGGCACAATCGACACGCCGAAGCCGAACGCCATCGAGATGCCGAGCACGAACATCCGGCGTCCGTCCAAAAGACGCGAGGAGCAGATCTGCATGGCCGTCGGCACCACGAAAGCGATTTCCACCAGCAAAATCACCCCGATCACCGATTGCGGCATAATCGCAAACAAGGCGGCGAGCTTGGGGAAGAACGCCAACAGCAAGAAACAGATGCCGGCGCCAATGCCGATTTGCCGGCTGGTGGCCCCGGTAGCCACCGTAAGGCCGACGCTGCCCGAACTGGTCGTCTGCCCCATCGTTCCCAGCAGACCGCCGCTGATCGTGCCCAACCCTTCCGCCAGCAGTCCGTCGCCCACCGATTTGATGTCGAGCCGCTTCCAGCCGTCATCATTCACCTTCTGGCAGGTCGTCAGGTTGCCGATGGTCTTGATGCTAGAACACAACGCGGCAATCAGGAACGGCGCCAACAAGGCCGGATCGAAACGGAAGCCGACATGGCTGAGGCTCGGCAAGGCGACCCACGGCGTGTCATGGAATTTTGCCAGTTGCTCCGGCGAAATCATGTCCAGGGCGAAGGCAGCGACATAACCGAACAGGATGCCGGCGATGATCGAGTATTCCCTTAGCCGCCGGCTGCCCCAGATATGCATGGAAACAATGATCATCAGAGTTAAGCTCGACAACAGGAAAACCTGCGGATTGCTGCGACCGGCCTCATCCAGCCCGATAAAGTTGGGAATGGCATAGGTGATAAAAATGATTGCCATCAAGGTGACGATCAACCCGGTGATTTCTACCGGGAACAAAATCCGCAACCGGTGCACGATGCGGCTGAGCAAGATCTGAAAAACGCCCGTGACCACCGTCATGCCGCAAAGCAGTGGAATGCCGCCCGCCTGTACCGCCATCACCGATACCGGAAAATAGGGAGCGCCGGTTTCATGCGCGCAAAAGTAGCCCGAACCGACCGACTTTTTGCCGTAAGCCTGCAGCAACGTGCCAAGTCCCATCGAAATCATCATCAGGCTGACCAGGGTTTGCGCCAGTTCGACCGAGCCGCCCATCGCCGCCACCACAAGCACCGGAAACACCAGATCGACCGACAACATGATCACCTGTTGCAATACGAGCGGAACCAGCGAAGACAGCGGCACCGGGTCATCCACCCCGTACAGCAGATTGGCGGAGCGACGCAGTTTAGGCACCGGATTCCCTCCTTTCGGTTTCGAGGTAGTCGCAGATATTCTTCAACGCTTTTTCACTGAGCCGTTCGAGCGCCTGGCGGGTCAGCCCGGCGGAGCGGTGCAGGCAGTTGACATGGGGATGGTGAAGCAGAGCGCCGCTGGAATCGCCGAGCGCCGCGGCGCTGTCGCAGAAGAACTCGTTATCTCCGTGCGCCAGCCACTGCTCCAGCGCCGCCAGGTCATGCGACGGACCGATCGAGGTATTGAACAGAATCTTATGGTTGCCCAGCCACTCGAACTGCTGCTCGCCCAGCAGAATCACGTTCTTGTTCAGGCAGCAGCAGACGACATCGACCCGCGGCAGCAGCTGCGGCAGCGGCAAATACCTGATGCCCCGCGCTTCCTGCTCCGGTTTGCGGCTACGGCTGAAATAATAAAGCTCGGCGCCAAGCGCCTGCAATCCGGCGGCGATCAATTGGCCGGAAACGCCAAGTCCCACGATACCGACCCTTAGCCCGGTCAGTTCCACCGGTTGCTCCTGCCAGCGCTTGGCGCCGAAGCCATGCAGATAACGGACCAATTCACTGATGACGTACTCCACGACGCCCTGGTCGCCATAGTCGCGCACACCAGTTACCACGACGCCTCGCTCGCGGGCGCTGCGAATGTCGACATTGGCGCTCTGTTCCGAATACAGGCTGCAGCACATGCCGATGTAGCGAAGGGCCGGGCAGGCTTCGATGGCCGGTTTTTCGAGCCGGCTGGTATAGCTGAGCAGAACGGCGTCCGCATCATCGATGCGGCGGATGATCTCGGCCTCGTCCTGCGGCAGGCTGTCGTAAAGGATGACGGTTTCGGCATACTGCCGCAGCTTTTCTTTGGCGGCGGGAACCAGATTGATCGGTTCGATGGCGACGAGTTTTCGGAACACGGTTTATAGCCTCCTCATCCGGCGACGGTCTCCGGCGCCAACATAGCGTTCAGAATCGCTTCGATGTGAATCTCGGTGGTATCGAGGACCGGCACGGGCAGATCGCCCGGCTTGATGATCAGCGGCAGCTCGGTGCAGCCAAGAACCAATGCATCGGCGTTCAGCTCGGCTATCATGCGGTGAGCGATCTGCAGCATGGCTGCCTTTTCCTCCGGCAGCACGATCCCTTGCTGCAAATGAGGGAAAATGATGCCGTGAATCACCGCCTGCTCGGCGGCGGACGGCACGTGCGCGGCAATGTCGTATCGCGCCAACGCTTCGCTATACAGACCGCTGCTCATCGTAAACGCCGTGCCGAAAATCACCACCGTTTTGCAGTGTTTCGCCTTGGCAGTCCGGCAGGTTTCTTCGACGATACTGATCAGCGGAATCGGCGATTGGCCAGCTACCGCATCGAAAACGATATGGGCCGTATTGGCCGCCATCACGGCGAATTCGGCGCCGCCGGCAACCAGGTTGCGGACCGAACCCGCCAGGCGCTCGGTGAACTGCGGCCACTGCTTGTTCGCCGCGAAGGCATACATGTCGGCCAAGTTCAGGCTGTCGATGATCAGCGGCGGATTGCCGCCGCCGCAGACGCGCTTCGCATAGCCGTCATTGATTCCCTTGTAATAGTCCAGCGTCGATTCCGGCCCGATGCCGCCGACAATGCCCAGTTTCTTCATGCTTAGCACCTCGCTTGTCTAGCTATGATGAACCACTTCGCCTTCGTTCGGAATTTTTCCTGCTTTAGGAAAAAGCAAGAGGTCCGCGCATTGCGCGGACCTCTGTTCATTCACTTGTACTGCGTTTACTTCGCGTCCATGACTTTCTGGAACTCGCCTTTAATTACTTCCATTTGTTTGGCCAGCTTTTCCCAGTTCGGTTTCAGGTCGCCTTTGGTCAGGAAGGTTTTCAGCGCCGGAGCGCCCTTGGGCGGCGCTACGTCATCCCGCACCGAGTGCATCCAGCCTTTGACGATCGCTTCCTGTCCTTCTTTGGACAGCCACCAGTTGGTCAGCGCTTTGGCAGCTTCGGGATTGGTGGTCGAATTGAAGATGGCGATCGGGCTGGGGATCACGATGGTGCCGTCTTCCGGATACACCACTTTGATCGGCTCGCCTTTGGCCATGATCTTGAGGATGTTCTCTTCCAGAATCATCGCGGCATGATATTCGCCAGTGACCAGTTTGTTCTGGATCGCCGAGTTGCCCGGCTCCACCTTGCCGCCATTGTCCTTCAGTTTCTTGAAATAGTCCCAGCCGTATTTGTCAGCGATCACGCCGACGGCGACATAGGCCGAACCCGACAGCAACGGGCTGGGGATCGCGACTTTGTCTTTCCATTTCGGCTCGGTGAGTTCCTTGAAGGTCTTCGGTGCGTCTTCCGGTTTCACCTTGGCCGTGTTGTAGGCAATGATCATGTTGGAAATACGCACGCCGGTCCAATAGCCTTCCGCATCCTTGGACGCAGTGACATCCTTGCGGTTGGGCGCGTCATACTTCATCAGCAGGTTCTTTTCTTTCAGTGTCAGATAATAGGAAGGGTCGGCGACCATCAGCAGGTCGGCCTGCACCTTTTTCGCTTCGATTTCGCCAGTCAGTTTGGTGATGACTTTTTCGGTTCCTGCCTGGAACCACTGTACGTCCAGATCGGGAAACGCTTTTTTGATCGCCGGTTTAACGCCTTCAATGATGTCCGGGTAAATGGAAGTGTAAATCATGAGTTTGCCGGAAATTTTTGGTGCATCCGGTTTCGCCGGCGCCGCCGGTTTCTTGTCTCCGCCGCCGCAGCCTGCAGCCACCATGGCCAACATGGCAACGACTACCGCCAGGACCAACCACTGGATTCTTCGGTTCTTCATCCTTTTGCTTCCCCCCATTACTAATATAGCGTACGCAGTTTCCGTGAATATTATAGCTTTTATCGGCAAAGTCCGTCAATCGCCTGGAGGGATTTACGCAGTTCCGCCAACGTATCGCGGCTGATGTCCAGCAGATGGGCGCAGCCTTCGCCGCCGCCGGCGCAGCGGTTGATATCGCGCCGGGATAACTCGTTGACATTCTGACCGACCAATGCCTGCACCAGCTCTACCGTTCCGAAACAAATCCGGTCCGGCGCCCGCATGAACGTGGCGTCAAAACGCCCGATCCGCCCGGTTGCGCTGCAGTCGACCAACACGCCGACCTCATGGAACGAATCCAGAAACGAACCGGTTGCCTGCAAGCCTTCTTCACCGCACTGCCAGACCGCAACGTTCTTGTGCCGGTGAAACAGGTTGCCGCCGCGCGGTTGCGGACCGATATGGTCGAACCAGCGGCGCTCGACGATGTCCAGATGCGAATAGTAGCGGCAGGAATCGGGGTGGGAAACGTCCCAGTTGTCCTGATAGGCCTGCCCGTTGGCAAAACCGCGTTGGGTATAGAGATAGGTTTCCGACTGCAGAACCGCTTTCACGCATTCGGCGAACAGTTCGCGGACAAAATCCTGCGCCGGATCGGGGAAAGCCCGGTTCAGCGCCGGCGCCACGCCGAAGTAGGCCTCGGCGCCAAGCAAAGCGGGAACTGTCCCGCCATAAGGGGCATATTCATGCCCCTGGCGCAACAGTTCCCACTCGGCCTGTTCAATCAAAAATGTGTCGGCAGCGGCCGCGAGGCGGGCCACGATCTCACAATCCGTGGATAGCAGCACCGCTTCGGCCGTAATCCGACCCTGCTCCGTGTGTCGGGTACAGGAACGCAAGCTTCGTTGAAACAGGAGTTTCATATTATGATTATGCTTTGGCGGCAGTCGCCTCGGCGAAAGATTTGGCCAGCCGCTTGTAGTTTTCCAGCCGCTCTTTCGCATCCTGGGCCGTTTTTTCGAACAGTTCCTCCGCTTGCTCGGGGAATTGCTGCAACAGGGAGGAGTACCGCACTTCACCCATCAGGAACTCTCTGAAATCCATCGTCGGTTCTTTGGAATCCATGCTGAACGGATTCTTGCCCTGCGCCTGCAATGCGGGATTGTAGCGGTACATGCCCCAATATCCCGAATCGACGGCTTTCTTCGCTTCCAGCTGACTGGCGCCCATACCGGCTTTCAATCCGTGATTGATGCACGGGGCATAGGCGATGATCAGCGACGGGCCGGGATAGGCTTCGGCTTCGGCGATCGCCTTGAGCGTCTGGTTCTTATCGGCGCCCATCGAGATCTGGGCCACATACACATAGCCGTAGCTCATCGCGATCATGCCGAGGTCCTTTTTCTTGGTCCGTTTGCCGCTGGCGGCGAACTTGGCGATCGCCGCGGTCGGCGTGGCTTTGGAGGACTGACCACCGGTGTTGGAGTACACTTCGGTGTCGAACACCAGCACATTGACGTCTTCGTTCATCGCCAGCACATGGTCCAGACCACCGAAACCGATGTCGTAGGCCCAGCCGTCGCCGCCGAAGATCCAGTGCGAGCGTTTGACCAGGAAGTCCTTGTTGGTATAGATCGCGTTCAGCAATGCGTCATCGCCTTTTTCCGCTTCCAGCAGGGCAATCAGCTTGGCGGCCCGCTCGCGGGTGCCGTTGCCGTTGTCGATGTTGGCCAGCCAGTCTTCGCAGGCGGCTTTCAGTTCGCCGCTCACCGGCAGTTGCAAGGCCGCCTTGATGTCAGCCGCCAGACGCTGACGGGTCTGCTTGACGCCGATGAACATGCCGTAGCCGTACTCCGCGTTGTCCTCAAACAGCGAGTTGGCCCAGGACGGACCTTGACCCAGATGGTTCTTGGTATAGGGCATCGACGGTGCGCTGGCGCCCCAGATCGAGGAGCAACCGGTGGCGTTGGCGATCATCATCCGGTCGCCGAACAGCTGGGTGATCAGCTTGGCATAAGGCGTCTCGCCGCAGCCGCCGCAAGCGCCGGAGAACTCGAGCAGCGGCGTTTCGAACTGGCTGCCTTTGACCGTCTCTTTGTTCATCGGATTGGCCTTGGGCGACAGGGACATCGCGTAATCCCACAGCGGCGCCTGCACTTGCTGGGACTCGAACGGCTTCATGATCAGGGCCTTTTCCTTGGCCGGGCATACCTGGGCGCAGTTGCCGCAACCGATGCAATCCAGCGGCGCAACCGCGATCCGGAACTGCAGTTCTTTGGCTCCCACCGCCGGTTTGGCGGTGAATCCTTCCGGAGCGGCCTTCATTTCGGCTTCGGTGGCCAGTACCGGACGGATCGTGGCGTGCGGGCAGACATAGGCGCACTGGTTGCACTGGATGCAGTGCTCGATCTGCCATTCCGGCACATTCATCGCGATACCGCGTTTTTCATAGGCGGAAGTGCCTACCGGGAAGGTTCCGTCCTCACGGCCCTTGAACGCGCTGACAGGCAGGCTGTCGCCTTCCTGGCGGTTCATCGGCACCATCAGTTCCTTGACGAATTTGGGCAGGTCATCGGCGACGGTGGCGCTGGAGCAGGCGCAGGCGACCTTCTGGATGTCGGCTTCCTTGTCCGGCGCAGTCAGCCAATCGGCCGGCACGCTGATCTTCACCG
>CAZOJA010000121.1:0-7275 GCA_964579955.1 uncultured Veillonellaceae bacterium
GACGCTCTTCCGATCTGCGTTGATTTCCTTGTTCATCGAAGTCAGTTCCTTGTTGGCGACAGAAAGCTCCTTGGTTCGTTGCTGCACCTTGAGTTCCAGATTGTCGCGGGCTAGAATCAGGGCGTTTTCGATGACGGCAAAAGAACGGACCACGTAGGCGGTTTTATAACGCGACGCGACAATCGCGCCGCCGATGGAAAGCAGCACGATGATAAGAAACAGCCGCTGCAGCTTATCCACGGTAGCGTAGGCTGATTCATTCGATTGCGTGACGACCACCAGCCAGCCGTTGCTGGCAACCGGGGCCAGGCTGAGCAGTTGGCCCTTGTTTTCGTTTTCCCAGCTCGTTTTGTTTCGATCCTGCTGCAGCATGCGCCGAATCTGCTCAAAGTCCTCCAAGGTCCGCCGCTCGAGCACCCGCTGGCTGTCGTGATGCGAAATATAGACGCCGGAATTGTCGGCGACCGCGATGCTCAAACCGGGGTCCTTGGTATCCTGCAGGCTGTCGACTAGCGTGTGCATGCCCGACAGGTCGAGATGCGCGGCGATCAGCCGGTCGCCAAACGACATAGCCAGCACTACCGATGGCTGTCCCTGCGGCAGGGCGATAAACACGTTCGACCAGTACAGGGTCTTGCCGGTTTGCAGCGCTTTGAAAAACTCTTGTCCGGAGCGGTCCAGGCCGATCATTTGCGGGTCGGCCGGAATCGTCTCGAGGATTTTGCCCTGTTTGTTCAGCACCTCGATTTTTTGAAACAATGGCTCGATGCGAAGCAACGGTTCCAGGAGCGGCTGCATCGGCAACGTGCGGTCGGCTCGCGTCATACAGGCAGCATGGGCTTGCGCCAACATTTTTTGCGGGTTTTGCAGCGCCAGCTCCAGCTGGTTGGCAGTGGCCCGGGCGATCAGGTCATTCTTTTGCAAGGCTTCCTGCTTCAGACTGCCGGTGGCAATATAAAAAGCCGCCAGCGCAATCAGACATAGCGGCAACAACAGCGTCGTCAATTCGGTTGTCAGCATGAATTTCTTAAGTTTCACTCGATTACCTCGAACCGTCCGTCATGCACTGAGAGTAAGAAGTTTCCCCGGATGGTGTCACCGAACGCATCGAACTGGAAAGGCCCGGTCAGGCCGCTGAACGTTTTCTTCTGCAAAATCGTCTGCTTGAGCTGTTTCGGGTCGGGGTTGGTCGTCAAGGCATCGGCGATCACCCGAACCGCTTCATAGGAATGTACCGCCGCGTAATTGGGCGAGTAGCCGAACCTGGCGACGAAGCGTTTTTGAAAATCGACGAACGAGGCCGTTTTGTCCTGGTCGTCGAACGGGCTGCTCATCACCACGCCGTTGGCGTAACTGCCGGCCAGTTTAATGAACTCGGGCGTGACCGGCCAGCTGGAGGTGAAGATCAGCATGCCGGAGCCGGCTTTACGCAGATGCTGGCAAATCATCGCCGTATCGACGGCGCCGGTCACAAGCAGCACGCCGGAGGCGCCGGAAGCTAAAATTTTTCGGCTGATGTCGGCGTAATCCATCGTTTTGACGGACGATACGGTCAGTGTCGCCGTGACCTCGCCACCCAGACGGGTGAACGAGCGGGCGAAGCCGCCGGTCCAGTCTTCGCCGTACTGGCGGTTGTTCAGGTCGTAAATCAGCGCCATCTTGCGGATGCCGTTGCGAAGGGCGTGGCGGGCCTGCTGCTCTGCCGCCGGCCAAATCGGCGTGATCAGACTGAAGAAATAATCGTCGATGCCGGTGAGTTGGGCGGTGCGCACGGTGGGACTCAGCATCGGCACCTGCCGGCTGTTCATCAGCGGCGCGGCGGCCAGCCCGGTGGAGCTGATCACATGGCCGACAATCGCCACCACGCCCGCGTCCAGCAACTCGCGGTCGACATCCAGGGCCAGCTGGACATCGGACTTGTCATCGCGGACCAGCAGTTCGACGCGAGCCCCTTTGATTCCACCGGCGGCGTTGAGGTCTTCGGTTGCCAGCAGCGCACCGTCGCGACCGCCGCCGCCGAGGTCAGCCAGGCGACCGGTCAGTCCGGCGACAAAACCGATTTTCACCGGTTTCGGCTGGCTGCAGCCACCGACCAGTAGAACAAAACAAAGCAGCAAACTGAGAACGGCTGATCTGAGCTGCATGGAAGACCTCCCTCATAGGTAAAGCATTCTGCAAACCGACAGAAAATTCCTGCAAAAATATTTTCGAAGGATCGGGTTGACAAAATTTTTCAGAAGCGTATGATGGGGCATAGGCGAATTGTTTGTAAATGACAAACAATTCGCTGCGGATTTTGACGGGAGGGGTCGGTTTGGACGAGGAAGATTTGGACGAGGAAGAATTGTCGGGTTTTCTGGAGTGGGTGGACCGGTTCGGCGGCCAGGCATCTGCCGATCAAGAATCTCCTGATTAGGGCCGCTTTTTCATTCCGGACAATGCGTCGGCAATCTCGATGAAGCGCTTAATCTGTGCTTCACTGTAACCGGCGGACACCATTTGCTCAAACATTTGCGCCGCTTTGGCGGAATCGGGCGTGCTGAACAACTGGGAGAGGTTATGGATTTTTTCAGACTGGGCCTGGCTGACGCCAAGCAAGGCATCGGTCGTGATACCGTAATAGGCGGCCAGTTTGACGATTGCCTCCAGACTCGGCTTGCTTTTGCCGCTTTCCCAGCCGTGGACCGTCTGTTTTTCGGCGCCGACCGCGCGACCCACTTCTTCCAGGGTCCGCTGGCGGCTGAGCCGCAAATGTTTCAAGCGTTCCTTTAGCCCGTGCGGGCTTTTTTTCAGCACTGCGCTTCGCTCCTTCAAAACTATGCAATCCTCGGATACAACCCCATTATAGTATGCAGGCGGCGAACAAGCAACAAACAATCAGCAAGCGGTGAAACCTTGACAAATAGCTATTTGGCGTATAAAATTAATATTGTAATAAAAATGCGAACTAAAGGAAGTGGGAATATGCAGGTAAAGTAAAGTTGGTAACATTCGCAAGGGTGTACCGGCTATTTTTTTTGTCGCTATAAGCCCGGCGAAAGCCGGGTTTCCTAATGCCTGTCTGGTCATAAAATTACGAACTAGTTATGTAAAAGTAATAAAAATAAAGACGAACGAGTATGGATCAGAGAAATCTTAGGTAGGTGAAAGGTCCCATGCAGTCAAAACTACGTTTGATCCGACAAACCATGACCAATTTCAAAGGCATACGCAGCCAGTGTTTTACAGCGGACGGCTGCGATGTCGAGGTGCGTGGCGCCAACGCCACCGGCAAGACGACATTGCTGGACGGCTTCTTATGGCTCTTGTTTGACAAGGATTCGGCCGGTCGCAAGGAGTTTGCGATCAAGACGCAGGCTGCCGACGGGCGGCCGCTGCCGATGCTGGACCATAGCGTGGAGCTCGTGCTGGACAAGGATGGCGAGCAAGTGACGCTGCGTAAGACGCTGTCGGAAGTCTGGACCAAGGCGCGCGGCGCGGCGACCGCCTCATTCAGCGGACACCGGGTCGCTTATGAAATCGACGGCGTACCTCGGCAAAAGAAGGAGTTTGACGCCGCCGTGGGCCGACTCTGCGAGGAGGGGTTGTTGCGGCTGTTGGTAGACCCCGGCTATTTTGCCGCCAAATTGCCCTGGCAGGAGCGGCGCAGTATTTTGCTGGAGTTGTGCGGGGAACCGGACGATGAGGAAGTGATTGCCGCCGACGGGCGCTTGCAGGCCGTGCCTGCGCTGCTGGCGGGACGCAGCCTGGAGGAGCGCCGCAAACTGATTGCCGTCCGCAAAACGCTGCTCAATGACGAACTGAAAACGATTCCGGTGCGAATGGACGAGGTGAGCCGCAGTCTGCCCGAGCCGTCCACGCTGACATCGCAGCAGCTCAGCGAGCGGGAACTGCAGATGCGCGAAGCGCTGGCAGAAACTGAAGCCCGTTTGCAGGAAACGGATGGACAAGCGGCGACTGCCGGCCCGCAGCTTCGGTTGCAAGAACTGTCGGCTCGCTTGCTGCAACTGGAAAACGGTCAGGAAATCCGCCGCCAGGCAACGCAACGGCGCGCAGACGGCCGGGCCCGGTTGGATGAGCTGACGGCGGAAACGTCGGAACTAGCCGGAGAATTGGCGGAAAAGCGCCGCCTATGGAACGAGGTGGAGGCCGCAGTGCTGACAGTAGCGGCAGACGAACGCTGTCCGAGCTGTGGACAGACATTGCCGGCCGATCAGCTGCAGGCGGCGCGGGAGAAGCTGCAACAGGACTTCGCTGCCGAACGCAAGCGTCGCCTGGCCAAGATCACTGACGAAGGGACTGCGCTGGCCGCCAGGCAGCAGCGGCTGCTCGAACGTCGGCAACAACAGGCGGACGAACTGGCGGTGCTGGAACAGCGACTGCAAGAGCAGAGCGGCGATGCGGCGGAACAGATCGCGGAAATCGAATCATTGCGGCGCCAGCGGCAGGACTTGGAGCAGCAAATCGCCGCCGGCGGCGCCGCAACCCAACCGGCGCGGCAAACCCTGTTAAACCGCCGTGACGAATGCCGGCGGCAGCTGGACGAGCTGACGCGGCAACTGCAAGGGCAGCGCCGGGTCGAGGAACTGCGGCGGCATGAACAGGCACTGGCCGAAGAATACGCCGAACTGGAACGGCAAACCTTCCTGACCGAACAATTCATGCGGGTCAAGGTTGGATTGCTGGAAGAGCGGCTCAACAGCCGGTTCAAGCTGGCCCGGTTCCGCCTGTTCGAACAGCAGGTCAACGGCGCGCTCGGCGAGGTCTGCGAAGTACTGGGGCCGGACGGTGCTCCTTATAACGGCGGCCTTAACAACGCGGCCCGCATCAACATCGGCATCGACATCATCAATACGCTGGCCGCACACTATGGCATTACGGCGCCGTTGTTCATCGACAATGCGGAAGCGGTGAGTCAGTTGATCGATACCCCGTGTCAGTTGATCCGGCTGGTGGTCAGCGAGGCCGACGCGGCGCTGCGAGTGACGCTGACGCCGAAGGAAGCGAAAGGGTCCCAGTATACTGCGATGCTGCCTGCAGTCGAACTGCCTGCCTGCGTTGCGCCTGAGGCGACTGCGGCTGCCGACTTGCCTGTAGGGCCGGGGTTTTAGCGATGGCAAATCGACGCATGATTGCCAAATCGATCTCGGTTTCCGACGAAACCAACGCCCTCAGCGATTTTGCCGCCCTGCTGTTCTCCTGGCTGATTCCGCATTCCGACGACTATGGCGTGATTCCCGGTTCGCCGGGACGAATCAAGGCGCTGGTCGTTCCCCGGCGCAAACAGAGCGAAGCGGATATCGATGCGGCGTTGGAAGAAATGCGCCGCGTCGGTCTGATCTACCGTTACCGCCACGCCGGTCAGCCTTACATCCAGCTGGTGCGGTTCGATCAACATCAGGAGGGGTTGCACAAACGGACCGCGCCGCGCAATCCGCTATACAGTCAGGCGGCGTCGGCGTCAAGCGACAGCGCCGGCGATTTCCCGGAAGTTCCCGGCGGTTCCGCCCCAACCGAACCCAAGCCAAAGCAACTCAAGCCAAGCGAAAGGAAGACAACTGCAACCACATCCACAACAGAACCACTCTGTGAGTCTTCCGTGCTGGACGCGGGGCGGCGTGCGGCAGTCGTTGCGATGCTGGAGCGCAATATCTGCCAGCTGACGACGCCGGTCGAACAGTCGCTTGTTGACGAATGGCTGGCCGACACCTCCTTTGACTGGATCGAGGCCGCCATACGGCAGGCGGCGCTAAACAAAGCGGCCTCGCTCAAATACGTCGACACCATCCTGCGGGCCTGGCGGAAAAAATACCTGCCGGGCGACCAGCCCTGGCTGCTGGAAGCGCGGCGCAAAGGACGCAGCTCGCCGCTCGGCCGTTCCGGCGGCAGTTTTATCGACCAACTGGCGGTACTGGCGCAGGAGGCTGCGCCATGAGCCGGGCCGAAATCTGTGCTTTGGTGGCGCTGGCCGGCAGCTCCAATCCGGCGATGCAGGCCAAAGATCCCAGGCCGATTGTCGAAGCCTGGTCACTGATGCTGGGCGACCTGGACCCGGTGCTGGCCAAAGCGGCGATTATCAAAGTCTGCCGCGAATCGGACTTTTTTCCCAGCGTGGCCCGGATCGTGGCGGCGGCGCGCGAGCTGGACCCCGGCGCGGAAAAACTGCCGACCGCCGCCGAAGCCTGGGAGGAAGTGGTGCGGCTGGTGAGCGACTACGGTCCCTACCGATGTCCGGTATACAGTTGTGAGCCAGTGCGTCGGGCAGTACGGGCCATCGGCTGGCGACAGCTCTGCATGGGAGAAAACATCGAGGCCGACCGGGCCCACTTTCTGCGGCTGTATGAGTCGATGCGCAGCCGGCAGGCCGAAAGCCGCGAAATCGAAAACGTGATGAAACTGGCCGGCGTCGGTGAAATGATCAAGGCGTTGACCGGCAAAATGTAAGGGGGAATTTGACATGCAAACCAATCAACCGCTCGAACGAATCTTTCACTACAATAATCAACCGTTCCGCACGGTGCAGTCGGATGGCGAGGCCTGGTTCGTCGCCGCCGACATCTGCAAAACACTGGGGCTGGCGCAGGTGAGCCGGGCGGTGGACCGCCTGGACGAAGACGAGGTGAGGTTACTGAAAGTAACCCACCCGCAGAATCCGGACCGCAGCGTTACTGTCAATACCGTCAACGAAGCCGGCTTGTACCAGCTGATTCTGTCAAGCAACAAGCCGGAAGCAAAATTGTTTCGGCGCTGGGTCACCAGCGAAGTCATTCCGGCGCTGCGTCAGACCGGCTATTACAAACTGACGGGGCGGCAGAGCGAACATGGCAATCTGTTGCAGTTTTCGCGTCGCGACCTGATCCATCTGGCGCTGTCGGCCGAGGCCGAATGCGAGAAGTTGCGTCCTAAAGCCGAGTACTTCGACCGGGTCGCCGATACACACGACTCTTTCTCTCTCGGCGAGACCGCAAAACTACTGGAAATCGCCGGATTCGGCCGCAATAACCTGATTAAGTTCCTGCGGGCGACCGGTGTGCTGATGGAAGGAAACATCGCCAAACAGCGCTACGTCGACCGCGGCTATTTCCATGTCGTGTTGCACGAATATACGGCGGCGGACGGGGCGCTGCGCGTGAAGGCGGTCACTCGGGTCTACGCCAAAGGCATCGACTATATTCGTCGCCGGCTGAATGATTATTTCCTCTGGTATCTGGAGCAACGGGCATGAGGGTGTGCATCGATCCCGGCCACAGCGGCCCGGTGGAGCCGGGAGCCTGC
>CAZOJA010000122.1:0-7264 GCA_964579955.1 uncultured Veillonellaceae bacterium
TTTTTCCTTGCGCTTTTCCCCCGGCTATCTATTGACTTTTTATAGCTGGGCTTATATTGATTACTGGGTCAGCGGTTCTTGGTCTCCTGCAATTACAATGCAACTCTGCCGCAATCCCCCTCCCATCACTTTCCTCTCAATTATATTTTGTTGCAATTACAACGTCAATATTTAATTGTTGTATAAATTACAATTTTATAATAAATTTATGGTATACTGAATTAGAATCGATCACCATGGAAATGGAGGCGCATCCATTGGCTGTCGCAAACCTCAAACTCAACACCAAGCAATCCTTCATTCAACATATTCTGGCCAAACAAGACGACTATACGAAAGTATACCGAAAATTGGCCAACGTACTATTGAACCGTTTTGTTGACGTAGCCTTCATGACAGCGCAGCAGTGGGCTGCCAGCGTCGACACTTCCGAGGTTTCGGTCATCCGGTTTGTCAGATTTCTTGGATTTAACGGCTATCCTGAATTTGCAGAAAACCTGAGACAAATCATCCGTAACGAAATGACCATGGTTAATTATGCCGAACTGTCGATCAACAAGCGTTCAAATAAGCACGCGGAAGCCGACAACCTTCTGCTTGACATCATCAAAACAGAAGAGCAGAATTTTAATGAACTGATCGCCAAGTTTTCTCCCCAGACGATGGCAAAGGTCATCGACTTGTTGAGCACCGCGGAACGGGTCGTTGTCATCGGCTTGCGTTCTTCCGCTGCGTTGGCCACGTACAGCAGCTACATGTTCATGCGTGCCTTAGGTAAAGAAATCATCACCATCAATGACAGCGGTGAGCATATGTATGATTGTCTGCTGCCGTTGGAAAACAAAAAAGTGGTGGTCATTGCTTTCGGTTACCCCAGGTATCCGGCAAAAACACTGGATCTGGTAAGGCATTTAAAAGCACTCCACTTTCCGGTCGTTTCGATTACCGGCGATGAACTGTCTCCCCTGGTCGGCTTGTCGGACCATGTTCTCTATGCTCCATCGCACTCAGTTTCTTTCACCGATTCCATGGGCGCCGCCACTGTGATCATCAACACGATCGTGCTTGAATACATGAACAAATTCCACGAGAAATCCCTCGACAGAATAAAACAGTTCGAAACTTTGGCCTCGGAAAAAAACTACTACTGGAAAGGTTAGAGTGCATAAGGAAAAACGAGGGGGTCGGTTAAACCGACCCCCTCGTTTTTTAATTTAGCAGTCTTGGTGTGAATGCTAAAACATCCCGACCCATTGCCAGTATGTCATCGCGCACAAAGCGTAGACCATGCAGCCGATGGCGCATACTACCACGCCAACTTTGGGAAAGTCCTCCACCCGCATTTTGCCTGTTCCGTAAATCAGAATATTGGGCAGCGTATTGTAAAACATCAGCAGAGGATAACCGCCGATAATCATGCCGGCAGGCAACGCCAGCACCATCGGCGGAATGTTTGCCGCCTGTGCCATCGCCAGCACAATCGGAATAAAAGCGGTCGCCATAGCCGTCGTGCCGACAAACAGGATATGCATGTATTGAATGATGAACATCAGAACAATAAGGATCACCAACATCGAAGACCCAGCCAGTCCCAGCGCATTGAAGATGCTGACAGCCAGCCACTTGGCAGCGCCGGTTTTCATCAGGATGTCGCCGAGTGAAATCCCGCCGCCGGCGACCAGAATGATCTGCCAGGAAATCCCCTTGTTCGCATCATTCCAGTCCATTACGCCGAACTTGGGTAGGAAGAAAAGTCCCGATACAGCCAGACAGGCCGTCGTCGGGTCAATTTTCGTCCATTTGCCGGTCGCCCACAGGATTACGACCAGGACAAATACTGAAAGCGCGCGCCATTCCGGCGAGGTCATCGCGCCCATTGAGTTCAGCTTATTGTGGATGTACTCCGTGCCGCCAGGAATCTCTTTCTGTTCGGGGGGAAACATCCATTGAATGAACGCCCAGGTGACAAATGTCATCAACAAGGCCGGCGGAAAACCGTAAAGCAGCCAGTCGGTATAGGTAATCAACGGTCCTCCCGCCTTGACGATAAAATCGATCGTTACCGGGTTCGGCACCGTTGCCGTCAATATTCCGGCTCCGATCGTGGCATTGGTGAACGCTAAGGTCAATAACAGGTTAATCGCAAACTTGGAACGGCCTTCGGTTTTGAATAACTCGATGATACTGATGCAAACGGGCAAAAGAATCGCCGTCCTAGCCGTAGAGGAAGGCACAAGAAATGCCAGGCAGATATTGGCTATCATCACACCAAGCGTAATATTGCGGGCCGATCCGCCAATCATCGCCAAAATCTTATACGTGATGCGTTCCGCAAGCTTGGTTTTTACCATCGCAGTTGCAAGCAGAAACGCCCCGACAATCAGATAGACCGATGAAGAGGCAAAACCTTCTAGAGCAACTTTCAAATTGACGACTCCTAACAAGACTGCAGCAGGCACGATCAGCAAGCTGGTGATTGGCAACGGCAGCGCTTCTGTCAGGTACAGCACGAATACTCCAGAAAACAAAGACAAAGCTTTTTGCCCGGCAATAGAAAGACCTTTTTGGGCAGGCATAAACCAGACGATGAGCATGCAGACGATAGCAAGGGGAAGTCCGATTTTTTGACGAATTTCATCGACACGACTGGTTCCGGGAGCACTCATGTTATTGCCTCCAATTCTTAATTTTGCTTCCTATTTGTCCTTTGCCGCGATATCGCAGCATCGGCCCGCCTTTAAAACCGAGCTGGCGGTGTCATGTCCGACCATCGTTTGCACTTGATTGCCTAGTTCAATCAATTTCACCTGATCATAGCCCGTTGAGATTCCCATCTCTTCCAGCATATGCACCAAGTCTTCCGTCGCGATGTTGCCGGATGCGCCGGGAGCGAACGGACAGCCGCCAAGCCCTGCGAAGCAGGCGTCAAAGCGGTCCACCCCTGCCAACAATCCGGCAACTACGTTGGACAGGCCCATGCCACGCGTATCGTGGAAATGCAGTACCCAGGTCACGTCAGGAAGCCGAAGACGAGCAGCCGTAACATAGTCATAGACCTGCTTGGGATTAGCCATCCCCGTCGTATCCGACAATGAAAGTTCCTTAATGCCGATTTTTCGGAAACATGCCGCCACTGAGAGCACTTGTTGCAAAGGTACCGGTTTTCCATCGAATGGACAACCGAATGCGGTCGAAATCGCACCGGAAAGTTCAATCTGATTGGCGGCGGCAAATTCGGCGTATTCAGCGAACGAACTCACCACTTCTTCCGGCGTCCGGTTGAGGTTGCTTAGGGAATGAGCCGGACTGGCCGAAGCTGTAATCTTTGCCTTCATGATGCCGGCGGCAGCAGCCCGTTCCAATCCTTTCTGATTCATAACCAGCGCCCGATACTCAACGCCTGGTTCACGGCGAATCCGCCGGGCAACTTCATCAGTATCCGCCATCTGGGGAACTGCTTTGGGATGCACGAATGAACCGATTTCTACGATTTTTGCGCCAGCCTGCACTGATTTTTCTATCAGATCGACCTTCTGTTCGATCGATAGCAGTTTTTTTTCATTCTGCAGACCGTCGCGCGGTCCCACTTCGCAAACGCTGACTTTGGCTGGCCAGTTCATCAGATCACCTCCTGGCGTTTTAGTTCTGCCAAGTCATCAGCCGCAAGACCCAACAGTTCGCCATAAACCTCGGCATTGTGGGCGCCGAGCGCCGGGCCGGCCCACTTGATTTCACCGGGTGTCTCACTGAATAGCGGCACTATGCCCGGCATTTTGACCGTTCCCATCGGTGCGTAAGGGACTTCCACAATATTGTTGCGCGCCGCATAATGCGGATCTTCGAAAATGTCGGCAATGCTATATACCAGATTCACCGGTACGCCGGCCTCATCGACGATTCGTTTTAGGTCCACATAATCAAGCGAAGCAATCCAGTCACTCACGACCACATTCATCGCCGCATCGTTAGCCACCCGGTTCTTCATACTGCAAAAGCGCGGATCCGTCAAAAGATCCGGCCGCTGCATCGCCCGGGTCAGATATTCGTAAGTCCGATCGGTACTGCACACCAGCACCACCCATTTTCCGTCTTTGGTCTCATAGGTGCCGCCGGGGCTGGAAGTGCCGCTCAGTTTTGGCGTCCGCTCTTTGATCACGCCATTTTTGTGGAAATCAGCAACCGGAATCTCCATCATTCGGAAGATACTTTCATACAAGCTCACGTCGATTTCCTGAGGCTTGCCTGCCAGACAATCCCGGTGATACAGCGCCATCATCGTCGACATCGCTGCATACAGCCCGCTGATATAGTCGGCCAGGGAGAATGACGGACTGACAGGCGGACGATCTTTGTAACCCGTGATGTAGGTCATGCCGGAAAAAGCGGTCGCAGGCGTACCAAAACCCGCCACCATTGCATTGGGTCCAGTCTGCCCGTAGCCGGTGACACGCGTGACGATAATGTTGGGGTTAGCCTGCTTCATCGCCTCATAGCTCAGACCCCATTTATCAAGCGTTCCGGTCCGGAAGTTTTCAATCACGACGTCGCATTGTTTGATCAATTCCAAACACAGTTCTTTGCCTTTTGCCTTGCGCAAGTCCAAAGTGATGCATCGCTTGTTGCGACCCATGGCAGCCCAACGCATCGGTTCCCCTTTATGATAGGGACCGAGTGCCCGAAACGGATCGCCGCCTTCCGGTTGTTCCACCTTGATGACATCCGCGCCAAAATCGGCCATCAATCCGGCGGCAAACGGCGCTGCGATTACCGTGGACAAATCGAGTACCCGTACTCCATTTAATAAACTCAAAGCTATCTCTCCTTTTTCATTAGATGAAATTCTATTCTACTAAATAAAAAAATATCATATTTTTTTCACACAGTGCAATAGTTTTTCAAATTATCTTGATTGTTTTGTCATTTTGCAAAAAAAGGGGCTCTGCGGCATAATGACGAATTATATTAAAGATTAATATGGAAGTAATTGAAAGCTAAGGAGGATAGCATGGTTAAAGCAGAGGACCAGGGACAGTCGGCCGCCGGACTTCGGACATTGGAACGGGGCCTTGACATCCTCGACTTATTCGGCCAGGGAGCCTTGAAACTTTCGCTGTCCGAAATCGCTGAAAAAATCAATCTGACACCCAGTACCACCTCAAGGTTATTGCACACCCTTAATTTACGGGGCTACGTGTCGCGAGACGAAGAAACGAAGAAGTTCAGCATCGGCCCGCAAGCGCTCCGCTTTAGCGTTTCTTCTTTCCGCACCTTTGACCTGCGCAAAATCGCTGCGCCGTTTTTGCAGTCGCTGCACCGGAAATACAACGAAAGCGTCAGCCTATACATTCTGCTCGATGGTCACCGGGTATGCATCGACCGGCTGGAAACCAGCCATGCGCTTAGACACGTGGTAAATGTCGGCGACAGACTGCCGCTGCCTCGCGGCGCAGGCGGCAAGGTGCTTTTGGCTTGGCTGTCGAACGAAGAACGCAAAAAAATACCGGAGGCAGATGCCGTACCGGTCGGTGAACTGGAAAAAATCCGTAAACAGGGTTATGCCATCAGTCTGGGCGAACGTGATCAGGGGGTTAGCGCGATTTCGGCGCCGATCTTTGACGCGTCCGGTCGCATTTTGTGCGCGCTGGCGGTCGCTGGGCCAATCGTGCGCCTGAGCCCGGAAGTCCTGGCAGATATGGCTCCGGACGTAGTGGCAACGGCCCGAAAAATCTCAACTGCTCTCGGACACGCATAGCGCGATTAAAACGAAAAATGCAATACAGATAAAACACGTACAGGCTGTCCCAAGCAGTATTCCCACTGTTTGAGACAGCATGATTTATAGCAAATTGAGTCAAATGAGCACTTCGATACATATGGCCGTTGCATCATCCTGCGCTTTTTCGGTCTCATTCCCTTCACCGAACAATCGGCACACCTGACTTGCCTGCATCTCTCCCCAGGCATTCTCTCGGTCGAAGATATCACTGATCCCGTCCGTCATGAAACAGACCGCATCACCCGCTCGGATGGGCCGCCGATTAAGCTCAAACTTCTCTTCCTCACGAATTCCCAGATACATTCCGGCTACATCAAACTTTTCGCCGTTCAACAAGAAATGGTTGATACCGGCCGCAGCGTAGCGTAGCTCCCCATCTGAAAAATCCAGTTCAAAACCGATTGCCGCCGCGAAGGTGCTTTCATCGATATGCTGGGGAATCCGACGGTTCAGCCATATCAGCCGCTGCGACAGATCGACATCCCGCGGCAGGTCCATCACCTGATGCAAAAGTACGTTGACCGCCGCCGTCTGCAAAGCGGTCGCCATACCGTGCCCGGTTATGTCGATCAAAAACCCTCGCAACAGCTTGCCCGGTTCATCCCACTCCAGGTAATAGACGTCACCACTGACAAAACCTTGCGGTGCAAATACGGTAGTGATCTTGAAACAGTCAGCACACGGAATCGCCGGCAGTAAAGCCCGCTGCACCTGCGCCGCCAAAGCAAGGTCTTTCTGAAGTTGCTGCTGCCGTTGCCTCTCCTGGGTCACGTCACGCAGCGTGGTCAATTGATACTGCCGTCCACCGATCTCTACCCGTGTTCCGGTTCGCTCGACCATACGGCTTCTGCCCTCACGTGTGCGAATCTTTCGCAGGGCCGGATGCAATAGGCCGGTGCTATGAATTTCATTCAGGGAACGCATCACAGCAGCCGCTTCTTCTGCTACCAAATCCAACAAATACAACGGCTTTTCCATTGGAAAACGATAACCGGTCATTTTCTCGAAAGCGGCATTAGCCTCAACGATTTCCAGCGTTTTCAGGTCAAACAGGAACACCGCATCATAAGCCTGCATCATCAGACTGCGGTAGCGTTGCTCGGTTTCTTTCATCCGGGCGAGATAGTAAGTAGCCTTGTCCAACACCTGATTGAACGTCCTGGTTAGTTGACCAAACTCAGCGCCGCCAACGACCGGAATACGATAAGCAGGCGAATTCTCCACGTCGACCCGACTTACACTATCATCAAGTGCAAAAAGCGGCGAAACGACGAAGCGGCTTACGAGAAAGAAAAGGGCCACTAAAAGCGAGACTGCGCTACCTAAAGTGTATATGAAGGCCCGTTTAAGCTGTTCGTCGGTTTTTAGAAACGACTCCAGCGATATGAAATTGCCCAGAATCCAATTCGTCCCCGCCAGAGATTGAAAAGCGACTACACCATTTCTGCCATTCATGTGATATGGGAAAACGCCTTCGGGGTCAGTACG
>CAZOJA010000123.1:0-7232 GCA_964579955.1 uncultured Veillonellaceae bacterium
TCACCTGCTTTTGCAAATATTTTGCCCGCCAATATTCCCTGCTGTTATTGTAAACTTGCTGGTCGAGAATAAGCAATGAAAATTATTTGGTATACCCATATTCAATAGCTTGACATTACTTCAGCGCTTGCTATAATTTAATTAAGCAAATTATTTGCATGCAAATAATAATTAAGCAAATAAAAATGGAGGGTTTGAAAATGAGATGCACACATGTACTTAAGGTCGGCGGATTCCTGGACAGGGTAAGTCAATATATCCAATCTCCCCAGTCGGTCCAGCACAGCCTTGAAAGCGATACTGCACATGCGATCACCCGGCTTTACTTTTCCTATCTGTAACGACCTCAGGCAATCCAGAGAAACTTGAAAACAATGCAGCGAGGCAGTCGACAACAACTTGTCCGATTGCCTTTTATTATTTACCATAGCTTTTTTCTTGCACTTAGAAAACTAAAATACTATAATAGTTTTATCGTATTTTTAGTGTTGGAAGAAAGGAGCCTTTGGCATGGACGAATTAAAAACCCTGATTCTTGACAATGCCAAAAGTCGGTTTGACCGTTTCGGTTTTCAAAAAACCACGATGGATGAAATCAGCCGAGACTGTAAAATATCCAAGCGAACCTTGTACGAACATTTCCATGACAAGCAGCATTTGTTTGACAGTCTGTTTGTGCGCGAATGCGAAAAAGACCTGGAAATCATTTTTTCCCGCATCGGCGATGTGGCAGATCCTTTGGACCGTCTGATCAGTCTATTGCGAACAGCCATCGAGTATTTCCGCGAAGATATCTTCCTCACCCGTTTGCTTAAGAACGATGACGCCCTGTTTTCGGCCCTGTTGACCGGCAAATATCACTCTCTCGTCACCGAGAACCTTGTGGCGATCATTTCCGGCATCATCGCCGAAGGCAAACAGAAGCAACGGATACGACCGGAAATCGATGAACAGGTCGCCGCCTATGTCGGTCTGAAAATGTTTCAGTCTTTCAGTTATATGAAGACAATTCCTTTTGACCCTGAAAAAGAGAGTCAGGGCTTTTACACGGAAGCACTGGTTGATATTTTTTACCACGCACTGATTCATCATAACGGAGGCGAGAGTCAATCATGATTTTCAAGGAACTGCTGCAGCGCTACAAACTTCCTGTCCTACTCATTTCTGTGGTCTTTCTTGCCGCAGCCGCCATACTTCTGTCCGGCGCGTTTGACAACAAAAAAACCGTCTCCGAGCAGCCACCGCTGGTGCGCACCGCAACAATAAGAATGAGTGGCGCTGCGCAAGCCGCCAAATACGCCGGCGAGGTCCGCGGTCGCTATGAAAGTCAGCTGGCGTTTCAGGTCAGCGGCAAAATAATCCGCCGTCATGTGGAACTGGGCAGTATGGTCGATGCCGGCAGCCTGTTGATGGAGATTGATCCCAAAGATGTGCAACAGACTGTAAACATTACTGCAGCGCAGGTTCTGTCCGCCCAGTCTCAGCTCAAACTGGCGGAAAACAACCTGAAGCGTTATCAGACGCTGTTTTCGCAGGGCGCCGTCAGCAGGGTCGTCCTCGAGCAATATGAAAACGCTTATGCCGCAGCATTGGCCGCAGCCCGCATGGCCAGCGCCCAAAACAGCCAGGGAACGAACCAGCTCGATTATACGGCTTTGCGGGCGACAAGCGCCGGAGTGATTTCGGCCATCAATGCGGAAGCAGGCCAGGTCGTCGCAGCAGGTCAGGCGGTGGTCACCCTGGTCCAGGATGGCGAACGCGAAATCGAAATCGATGTGCCGGAGAATCGCTACGAAGAAATCCTGAACGCCCGTGATATCAAAGTATCTTTCTGGGCATTGCCTGACCGCTTGGTGGAAGGCAAGGTACGGGAAATCGCGCCAATGGCCGACAAAACTTCCCGCACCTACAAGGTACGCATTCAACTGATCAATCCCCCCGCCGAACTTAAACTCGGCATGACCGCCAGTGTCAGCACCGCAGTGGCCGGCTCGTCAGCCTCGGCGCACATCCCCTTGTCGGCCATTTACCAAACAGGCTCCACCCCTTCAGTCTGGCTGGTCAAAAATGGCGTCGTAACCTTGCGGGAGGTAAAGCTCGGCAATTTTGGCGATTCGTCGGTGCAGGTCTTGTCCGGACTCAATGATAAGGACGTCATCGTGACAGCCGGCGTTCACAAGTTGAAGGAAGGGCAGAAAGTCCGCCTGGCGGGTGAACCGCAGTGAAGAACTTCAACTTGACGGAGATTGCCTTCCGATATAAGGAATTCGTTTACTTTTGCATCGCGATTATTTTTGTCGCCGGCATTTTTTCCTATCAGCAACTGGGGCGTATGGAGGATCCCGATTTCGTGATCCGCCAGATGGTTGTTTCTGTTGCCTGGCCGGGGGCCAGCGCCCGGGAAATCGAAGAACAGGTCACGGACAAGTTGGAGAAGAAACTGCAGGATACGCCGGGCTTGGACTATCTGCGCAGCTATTCGCGACCGGGCCAGTCAATCATCTATGTCTTTCTCAAGGAAACGACGCCGGAAAAGGATGTCCGGCCGACCTGGTTGGAAGTCCGCAATCTGGCGAACGATGTAAAAGCTTCGTTGCCGCAGGGAGTCGTCGGCCCTTTCTTCAACGACCGGTTCGATGACGTGTTCGGCTCGATTTATGCATTGACCGGCGAAGGCTTCAGTTATGAGGATCTGCGTGAGCAGGCGGAAAAAATCCGTCGGATTCTTTTGACGGTTCCCAACGTAAAAAAAGTCCAGCTTGTCGGCGTACAGGCTGAAAAAATCTATGTGGAAATCGAAAGCAGCAAACTTGCCAAGCTCGGCATCGATCCCAACCTACTGATCAACTCGATCAAGACGCAAAATGCGATGACTGCCTCCGGCATGGTGGAAACCGAATCCGATAATGTTTACCTGCGAGTCAGCGGCATGTTCGAAGATATCGAAAGTATCCGCAACATTCCGGTCCGTGCTGCCGGCAAGTCGTTTCGCCTGGGAGATATCGCCTCGGTACGCCGAGGTTTTGTCGATCCGGCCGACCCCAAGATGTTCTTCAATGGAAAACCGGCAGTCGGCCTAGCCCTGTCGATGGATAAAGGCGGCAACATTCTCACTCTGGGCAAGGATCTTCAGGTCACGATCGAGCAAATTAAGGCCGACCTGCCGCTGGGCCTGGAAATCGGCCAGGTATCGAATCAGCCGGATATCGTTGAAGAGTCGATCGGTGAGTTTGTCAAGTCATTGCTAGAAGCCGTCGTCATCGTGCTGATCGTCAGTTTTTTAAGCCTCGGCCTCCGGTCCGGGGTGGTGGTGGCGCTATGCATTCCGCTTGTTCTGGCAGCAGTCTTCGCCTGTATGAAAATGCTCGGTATCGATTTACACAAAGTGTCCCTGGGCGCGCTGATCATTTCACTCGGCTTGTTGGTCGACGATGCGATCATAGCGATTGAAATGATGTCGGTCAAGTTGGAACAGGGTTGGAACCGCTATGATGCCGCCTGCTATGCCTATACGGCAACAGCGATCCCGATGCTGACCGGCACCCTCATCACCTGCGCCGGATTCATCCCGATCGGATTCGCCAAAGGCAATGCCGCCGAATTCTCCAGCAGTCTGTTCACCGTTATCAGCCTGGCGCTAGTTTTATCCTGGTTCGCCTCGGTCATCGTCACTCCGCTGCTCGGCTATTACCTGATCAAACCAAAACCGCACCATTCGGAAGAACACAATCCTTACGACTCCAAATTTTATCGTACATTTCGCAGTGTCCTCACCTGGTGTCTGCAGCACCGCAAGCTGGTGCTCAATTTGACCCTCGCCAGTTTCATCGGGTCCATCTTCTTGTTCCAATTGATTCGCCAGGAATTTTTTCCGCCATCCCTGCGCAAAGAAATCATCATCGAGATGTCGTTGCCGGAAGGTGCTTCACTCAGGGCGACCGAAGCCGTGGCCAACCGTTTTGCCAAGGAATTCAGCGGCAACCCCGACCTTGCCAGCTACAGCTACCACGTAGGGGAAGGCGCGCCGCGTTTTGTGCTGACCAGCGAACCTACGCTGCCGAACAGCAATTATGCCCAGTTCATCCTTGTCGCCAAAGATTTGCCGGCTCGACAGCGGTTGACCGAAAAAACCAATGCCATCCTGGCTGAAAAGTTTTCTGAGGTCAAGAGCCATGTCAAGCTGCTGCAAACCGGTCCGCCGTCGGCCTATCCGGTCATGTTGCGAGTCAGCGGCGCCGACCACGAAAAGACAAAAGAAATCGCCAAACAAGTTGGCGATTTCATGTACAAGCAGGATTTTTTGACGGATATCAACTACGACTGGATCGAAAAAGCCAAAACGATGCATCTTTCTGTAGACCAGGATAAAGCCCGCATGTTGGGGGTCGATAACCAGGCGCTCGCCAGCAGCCTGCAGATGCAGTTGTCCGGCGCCGCTATCGCCGAATTCCGCGAAGATGACAAAACCGTGGCCATCGTATTTCGAATGGACCCCCAGGACCGTAACGACCTCGGGAAAATCAAGGATTTACCGCTGCATATCGGCGGCGGGAAATTCATTCCGCTCGGCCAGATTGCCAACATCAGCTACGACAGCGAACAAGGACTCATCTGGCGGCGTAATCTGAAACCGACCATTACGGTCCAGGCCGAGATCAGCAACGGCATCACCGGTAACGATGCCACCAAGCGGGTCTTTGATGGACTGGCGCCGATCAGGGCCAAACTGCCACCCGGTTACAAAATCGAGGCGGGAGGATCGCTGGAAAACAGCAAAAAATCGATCGGCTATCTACTGAAACCGGTTCCGGTCATGGTGCTGATCATCGTCGTGCTGCTGATGCTCCAGTTGCAGCGGGTTTCACTGATGCTGCTGACCTTGCTGACAGCGCCGCTCGGCATCATTGGCGTCGCGGTCCTGATGCTGATCACGTTCAAGCCGATCGGATTCGTCGCCGAATTGGGGATTCTGGCGCTTGGCGGCATGATCATCCGCAACTCGGTCATCCTGATCGATCAGATTGAACGTCATATCGCCGATGGACAATCGCCCTGGTCGGCGATCATCGATTCCGCCGTTTTGCGGTTCCGGCCAATCATGCTGACAGCAGCAGCAGCGATTCTGGGTATGTTGCCGCTGATGCCCAGCACCTTCTGGGGACCGATGGCCATCGCGATTGCCGGCGGACTGTTCGGCGCCACTGTACTGACGCTGTTGGTCCTACCGGTCATGTACGCGGCCTGGTTCAAAGTCCCGCCGGATCATTCCGACACGCACCCTGTCCACGAGTAAAATCCTCTCCTTAACTTAGGCCAATAACCACTCGTCCCAATAGCGAGATTTTCGTCTCACTATTGGGACGTTATTTGTTTTTCACTATTCCGCTTTAATGCGACGGAATAAAGTCGATTTGGGAATGCCGAGTTTTTTTGCCGCCTTGCGCAAACTACCCTCTTCCCGAAGCGCTTTTTGAATCAATTCAGTTTCATAGGCTTTCATTTTTTCATTCAACCTGGCAGCATGCAGCGGTCGATCGACAGCCGCCAACATGTCCGGGGCGATTTTGCGAATGAACTTCTCCGGGTTCTTATGCTGAAGAAAACTGTCAATATAAAAAGAGAACCGCTGACAAAAATTAAACAGTTCACGGACATTGCCAGGCCAAGAATAGTTCAACAGGAAAGGCATAATTTCGTCAATCATCGACGTCTCGGAACCCATGCGCAGCGATGACAAAAAATGCCGGCATAATAGCGGAATATCCTCAATCCGGTCTTGCAAGCTCGGGATTTCCAAATACAGCACATTCAACCGAAAATATAGATCTTCACGCATTTTCTTTGCTGCGACCAAGTCGGCCGGAATCTTGTTCGTGGCCGCTATGACCCGCAAATCGATGGGTATGATCGTATCCCCGCCGACCCTTAGCACTTCTTTCTCCTGCAAAACGCGCAACAGGCGTCCTTGGAGTTCGATGGGCAAGGCATCGATCTCGTCGAGGAAAACCGTCCCCCCATGCGCAAGTTCGAACAGGCCGGGTTTTCCCTTTCTTTTGGCGCCGGTAAACGCCCCCTCGTCGTAGCCGAACAACTCGCTCTCCAGCAAGGACGGCGGCAGTGCAGCGCAATTGATGGCAACAAACGGTTGCTGCCTGCGCTTGCCGGCAGCATGAATCCCCTGGGCGAACATTTCCTTGCCACTGCCGGTCGGTCCGTAAATCAGCAACGTCAAATCGGACACGGCACATTTTTTCGCCATTTCCTTCGTCTCGCCGATCGTCGCCGACTGTCCCAAAATGTGTCCCAACTCATACTTACATACAAACCGGTTCTTCGTCAGCTCGCGCCGCAAGCGGTGTTCGACCTGAACGACACGGGACGCGTCCTGAAAAGTGGCAACCGCCCCCATAATTTCGTTTTCATCCTTGATCGGCACCCGGTTGGTCACGATGCGGGTACTGCCGATCTCCTGCAATTCGCCGATTTCAGCAATTCCTGTTTTCAGGATTTCAGTCAGTCGACCGCTTGGAATCATCGCAGCCGCAGAGCGTCCAATCGCTGTGCTGGCCTCGATTCCCAAAATCCGTTCCGCAGCCGGATTGATGATTTCCAGTTTTCCGCTACCGTCCACCGCTACAATACCGTCATAAACACTGTCCAGGATTGTTTTCAGACGGTAGGCCTTGCGTTTTTCCTCCCGTCGCAGATTAGCGACCTCCACTGCCTGCAACAAGGCTTCCCTAACCGTATCACGACTGGCTTTCAGAAATACGGCCGGTATTGCGTGGTAACGGGCCACTTGTACGGATTGGCCCCCTCCCACCAGGCAGTATCCATCTTCATGCGCCACTTCCGCGATCCGTTGTTGCAAATCCTGCAGACTATTGAATATCAGTTCCGTAATATCGATGTCCATTGCCTTTTCCAACAAACCGATGCCAACAAAACTCTTACCAAACGAAGTTAAAACGATTTTGCGAGAAATATTCCTGGCTTCCTCACAGGATTCCATAATATCGTAAAGGCCGGTATTGATATTCACCACAGGCACATTGTAGTGTCTGGCGATATAATTGGAAGTTCCGCCACGACTGATGAACACATCCACTTCCGGGCCTTGCAGCTTATCAATCGCGATTTTTGCCGACTCCATGCCCCCTTCGTAAATTTCCAGCGGTATTGCCAGCTCTTCAGCCACCTCACGGACGAGAACAGCCAGATCTTTAAACGGG
>CAZOJA010000124.1:0-7187 GCA_964579955.1 uncultured Veillonellaceae bacterium
CCTGACTTTTAATCAGGGAGTCGATGGTTCGAGTCCATCGTGGGTCACCAGTGAATAATAAAGTTCCGGCAGTATTGCCGGAACTTTTTTGTTGAATTGAATTTGTCAAGCAAGGTCGTAAAGCATCAAACACTATGCGGGACAACTCATTCACCGCTTTAAACTTTGCTAAACGCTTGCCTGCAAGGAAATAGAAAGGCATGAAAGTCGCAAAGCAACGATTTATAAGATTTTTTTCAATAATAGACGAAAAAAAAGAGGAATATTTTTTTTGTTGACGAAATAAGGAAAAAGGTCCTAAAGCCAAATAATAAGGAGGTATGTATCTACATGAACAAAACGGAACTCATTGCCTCGGTAGCTGCCAAGACCAAGAGCACCAAAAAGGCCGCAGGTATTGCAATTGAAGCTGTCGTAGAGAGCATCCAAAAAGAACTGGCCAAAGGTGGAAAAGTTCAACTTATCGGTTTTGGAACCTTCCAAGTTCGCGCCCGTAAAGAGCGCAAAGGGCGCAATCCCCAAACTGGCAAACCGATCAGCATCCCGGCTTCCAAGCATCCGGTGTTCTCGGCTGGCAAAGCGTTGAAAGACGCTGTCAATGCCAAAAAGAAAAAATAAAACGAAGTATTTTTTCTAAACTAGCGATATTGGGACCGACAGGGCTTTGCACAGCATAGCCCTGTTTTTTTGCGTCGAAACTCCGTGGGCCATATAGCCGGAATACTTGACTTTGCTTGTCAAAAAGCGTAATATCGTGCATGTGGTACCCAAAAAAACAAAATAGTTTCCGGGGTTTTTACGAAGGGGTGACCAAAATGAGAATGCGAATCATGGCAGCGGCAATGGAAGAAATGAATGAGTTTGGTGTCCGCTTTACGATGAGTAATCTGGCCGCCCGTCTGGCAATCAGCAAGCGGACTTTATATGAACATTTTGACTCCAAAGAGGTTTTGATTGAAGCTATCGTTGATGTCATTATCTTGGATATGCAGACGCAGCGACAGCGAATTTTGGAAGACCCGCAATTGGGGTTAAAAGAAAAATTAGTAAAAATGTTGTCGGTACGACCTGCATCCTTTGTCAAAATGGAAGACCGGGTCAAACTCGATCTGCGTCGCCAATTTCCTGGTTTGTGGAAACGCGCGCATGAATCGGCTGAAGCGCAGTGGAATATGATTGATGAGGTTTTGCGCGAAGGCATCGAAGCAGGTTGCTTCCGGCCGATATACGTGCCTGTGGTACGCAAGGTATTGCAAGGGGCAGTTAACGAAATCTCAGAATATGGATTTTTGCTGGATCAGCGAAAGACCTTCCATGAAATGATTGGTTTCATTACTGACATCGTGATATATGGAATTATGTTGCCGGACCAACAGGACATGGCGCCTGTTTTGTCGGGGTGTAAGGAGTGAAAGGAATGCAGGTTATGAATTCAATGAGTATGCGGATGAAATTGATTATCGGGATTCTGGTGTTGGCGCTAGTTGCCGCTGTCGGCTTCAGAATGGGCTGGATCGGCGCCAAGCCGAGACAGACCGGCCCGAGAGTGGTTGATGTAAAAGCGATTCAACTGGTGGCAAAGGACACGCCGATAAGTTATGAATTTGTCGGTGAGATAGAGGCAAGTGATTCGGCTCAAATCAAGGCGAAGGTAACCGGCAACATTGTTGAAAAGTATGTCGTAGGCGGGGCTAACGTCAAGCAAGGCCAGCCGCTGTTCCGCATTGAGGCGCGGCAGTATGAAACGACAGTCCTATCGAGCGATGCGGCCGTAGCAGAGTCAGAAGCGGCGTTGAACCTAATTCGCCGCGATGTTATCCGCTACCGGCAACTGGCGGCGCATGGCGCAATTTCCCAGCAATCGCTGGATAATGTGCTGGCTCAGGAAACCCAGGCATTGGCCAAGCTCGAGGCCAACAGGGCCAAAGCGGCGCAAGCGCGGCTGGATTTGCGCGATACGTTGGTAGTGTCACCGATGGCCGGTAGAATTGATGTAAAGGATATCGGCATCGGCAATTATGCAACCGCAGGACAAACAACGCTAGCTACGGTATCGGCCATTGAAAATGTGCGGGTAAAATTCAGCATGAGTGAAAATGAATACTTGAAGTTATTCGCCAGACTGAAAGGGATGGGCGCGCTTGAGCCCGGCCACAAAATCAATCTTCGACTCAGTGATGGGCAGGAATATCCCCTTGCCGGTTCGATAGAACAAGTGGACAGTGGCATGGGACAGGGGACCGGAACAATGACGTTGAAGGCATTGGTGGAGAATCCGCAAAAAATGCTTTTGCCGGGAATGTTTGCCAGAGTTGTCGCCACCGGTGAAGTGCGCAAGGCGGCAATGGTCATTCCCCAGCGTGCGGTGCAGGAACTGCTTGGCAAAACATTCGTGACAGTTGTCGGTGAAGGGGAAAAGGCGGAACCCCGACCGGTGAAGATGGGGCCGCGTGTCGGTTCGGGCTGGGTAGTCGAAGATGGATTGAAACCCGGTGACCGCGTGGTTGTCGAGGGTGCCTTGAAAGCCGCACCGGGAACTATGCTAAAGGTGACGATGATCGATGGCTAAATTCTTTATCGACCGTCCGATCTTTGCGATTGTTGTATCGATTTTTATCTTGCTGGGCGGGCTGATTGCCGGTCTCAACCTCCCGATTGCCCAGTACCCTCAGATTACTCCGCCGACCATCAATGTATCCGCGAATTATAATGGCGCAAACGCTGAAGTGGTCGAGCAGAGCATCGGCCAGGTCATCGAGCTGCAGGTCAATGGCACTGAGGGCATGGTTACGATGGATTCAACGAGCGCTGACAATGGCGTATATTCGTTGAATGTCAATTTTGAACTGGGCAAGGATGCCGACCTCGCTTCAGTGCAAACGCAAAACCGCGTTACCCAAGCCAATGCCCAGCTGCCGACAGAAGTGACTTCATCAGGCATCGTAACGAAAAAGGCCACGCCAGACCGCGCGATGATTTTTGCGCTATGGTCGCCGAATGGGACGTACGATCGCGGCTTTATGAAGAACTACGGCAGTATTTATCTTGTAGAAGAATTAAAACGGGTCAAAGGTGTCGGAACGATTCAGGAATTCGGCTCCGATTATGCGATGCGAATCTGGTTGCAACCGGATAAGATGGCGCAGCTTGGTGTGACTACTGCGGATGTTGCAGCCGCCCTGAAAGACCAGAACGTCCAGGCCCCGGTCGGCGCCGTCGGGCAGAACCCTTCTGCCGGTAAACAGGAGTTCCAGTACACCGCTCGGGTCAAAGGGCGCATGGAAACGCCGGAAGAATTTGCACAAATCATTATCCGGAGCCAGAGTGACGGTTCTCTCGTTCGAATCAAAGATGTGGCGCGGACGGAAATGGCAGATAAGGACTACCTTTTCGCCGCATTTAGCAATGGAATGCCCTCTGTTGGTTTTTCGATTCAGCTTTCCTCCGATGCCAATGCACTCGATACGATTCGCGAGTGCTCGGCAATTCTTGAACGCGCTTCAAAATCGTTTCCGGCTGACATGAAGTATGGAACTGTCGTTGATAATACGAGATTCGTCCGGGAGTCGCTGATTGAAGTCGCCAAGACGTTCTTTGAAGCGCTATTGCTGGTAATGGTCATTGTGTTCCTGTTCCTGCAATCCTGGCGAGCAACTCTGATCCCGATGCTGGCTGTGCCGGTATCCTTGATCGGAACATTCGGCGCATTTTTGCTATTGGGTTTTTCAATCAATACATTGACCTTGTTCGCGATGGTGCTGGCGATTGGTCTTGTCGTAGATGATGCTATCGTGGTTGTCGAAGCCGTTGAGCACCATATGAGATTTAATGGATTGACGCCGCGCGAAGCGACTTACAAGGCGATGGAAGATGTTTCAGGCCCGATCGTGGCGATTGCCTTCGTGTTGGCATCCGTCTTTATTCCAGTCGCTTTTTTTGGCGGAACTGTCGGCGTTCTATACAAACAGTTTGCGCTGACAATCGCCGTTTCGATGGCTTTGTCAGCCGTGGTGGCGTTATCGTTGACTCCCGCGCTTTGCGCCATGTTGCTTCAGCCCCATACCCCCAACGCCCACAAAGGCAAAGTCGGACACTTTCTGTCGCGTTTTGCTGATTGGTTTGAAGGATTGCGGGAACGTTACGAACGTGGTGCGGTAAAAGTGTTATTCCGGGCAAAATTCAGCCTGCTCCTGATGCCGTTGCTGCTTGTTTTGGCTTGGGGGATTTCCGGTTTCGTTCCTTCCTCGTTTGTTCCGAGTGAGGACCAGGGATATTTTGTAGCGACCGTATCCTTGCCGGAAGCTGCCAGTATGAAACGAACTGAGGAAGTTGCCAACACGATCGCCGAGGAAATCCGTAAACTGCCTGGAGTAAAGCAAACCATGATCGTGGCAGGCATCGACATGCTCGCAGGGGCCAACAAATCAAGTTCGGCAGTAATATTTACAGAACTTACGCCTTGGAAAGAACGCACCAGCAGTAATCTGGGCGTTGACCAGATTGTCAGAAACGCCATTGGGGTTGCCAGCAGGATTCCGGAAGCGAATACGATGGCCTTTAACGTTCCGCCGCTCCCAGGGATCGGCAGTTTGGGAGGATTTAGCTTCATTCTGCAGGATCGCAGCGGGCACACGGCGCAGGAACTGGATGAAACGACAAGGGCGTTTTTGACTGAAGCGCGAAAACGCCCGGAAATTGCGATGATCTACTCGACATTCCGTACCGACACCCCCGGTTACAAATTCGATGTCGACAGGGAAAAGGCCCAGAAACTTGGTGTGCCAGTGAGCAGCGTTTTCAGCACGCTGCAGGCGTTTTTAGGCGGACTTCAAGTCAACGACTTTAACCGATTTGGACGTACCTACAAGGTGGTCATCCAGGCTGATGCCCCGTATCGTAAAGGGGTGGAGGATTTGCGCACGCTCTATGTCGAAAGCAATACTGGAGTGATGATCCCGTTAAGCACATTGGTTCAGGCGGTACCGGTGAACAACCCCACCGCGATCAAACGGTTCAATGGTTTCCGCTCCGTATTGATCGGCGGCAGCCCGGCTCCGGGCTATAGCTCGGGTCAGGTCATACAGGCGCTGGAAGAAGTGGCGGCTCAATCCTTGCCGCAGGGCTACAGCTACGAATGGGCAGATCAAAGCAGGGAGGAAAAGGTTTCCGGCGGGAGAACCCCGGTTTTGTTTGGGTTAGCGTTGCTCTTTGTTTTCCTGTGTCTGGCTGCGTTGTATGAGAGTTGGACAGTACCCTTCGCGGTACTGTTGACCGTGCCTACGACCATATTTGGAGCGTTCCTGTTCATGTTCTTGCGAGGTTTGGAGAACAGTGTATATATGCAAATCGGCTTGGTTATGTTGATCGGCTTGGCGGCCAAAAATGCAATCCTCATCGTTGAATTCGCCAAAATCCGTGTTGAAAGCGGAATGCCGATTCGAGAGGCTGCCATTGAGGCTGCCAAGTTAAGAATGCGTCCGATTGTAATGACTTCACTCGCCTTTATTGTAGGCGTTTTCCCGTTGGTCTTCGCCAGTGGCGCAGGGGCTGGTTCACGAAATGCGATGGGAACGACCGTCGTCGGAGGGATGGTGCTTGATACCGCTTTGGGAGTTTTCGTGATTCCCTGTCTGTTCGTGGTGGTCGAGGAGTTTTCAGCGTGGCTGCAAGCACGACGAAAGAATTCCAGCAACGTGTTGGCGGGCTTAAAAGAAACTGCTGAACCGCATCAAGATTGATTGATGCCCGAAAAAAGATTAGCCGGTGAAAGAACGCAATTTTGTTCTTTCACCGGCTTTAACTATATTTCGAGATACGCTCATTTGAGCCAGCGGCGAAATAGAATCGGTGTCAGGAGCAAAATGAAAAACAAACGAAAAATTTGATAAGAAGCAATGACCGATAAGTCCGCACCAAGGGCAATTCCGGTTACGCTCATTTCAGCGATTCCGCCCGGTGCCATGCTGAGGAACGATGTGACATTGGAATAGCCGTAGTGGTCTGAAAGCATGAATGCGATGCCTAGCGAGGCGATGAGGACAGCGATGACTCCCAGCAATGTATACGCTGCCAAGCTCCGCCAGTTGCTCAGGCTTGCCAGCTCAATTTTGACTCCCATGTATGTGCCTACCGATATTTGACACAAAATCGTCAACCAGGACGGCAGACTGGGACAGAAAAAACCAGATAACGAAAGGGCCGCGCCGGCAAGGATAGGGCCCATCAAGAACGGGGTCGGCAAATTTATCTTATGACCAATTAGCGCTGCAATCATTGCAATGGTGAGCACTGGAAAGGCACTAGCCGGGATTGGGGCCCAGGCGATCATCGTTTTGACGGTTGCGTCCGTGGGTATGCCGGCGTCGAAACCACCAGCCGCTTGCGTGGCCAAATAAGGAACGATAAAGACCACGGATAATAGTCGGAGGGTGTGCATGAAGGAAACAACCGAAACATCGGCATCGTCCATTTCTTCACTCATCAGCACCATTTGCGAAAAGCCACCGGGTACGCTGCCGAGCATGCCGGTGGAAAAACTGATTCCGGTTCTGCGGTGCGTGACGTAACCGAAAATCATGCTTATCAGAAGAATTGCCACGGTTACCAGCAACATAACAGGCAACTGCGCGAAAATTTGTGCAGCCGCTTCTGCGGTGAACGCCTTGCCGATCAGGTAACCGAGTGCAACCAATGCTGCATTTCGAACGGAAAGCGGAAAGGCCTGCCTTTTTTTCTGAATTTGCCCTCGTATTACGACTGCACTCAGAGGCCCAAGCATCCAGGCTAACGGAATTTGCAATTGATAAAACAAAACGCCGCCAAACGCGGCCAGTAAAAATGTTTTAAGATTCGTGACCAACTGATGCATTGGTTGCCATATCTCCTATTGTTTATAAATGATTAGAGAGTATTATTAAAAGACAACACTATAAGTCGCATATTGGGTAAAGGAAATACTCCGTCTTCATGGAATGTCAAGTATAGTTGTTCGAACAGGTTTTACATTCTTGATATCGCCGTAATCCATTCTTTTTCAATCGTACAATCCGCTCCCAGTGCTATTATTTATTTTTTCGACAATAAGAGGGAGGTTTCCTCTATCTTTAATCAGCATTGTGAGCAACAGCTGCACTGGCGGCCTTGATTTTCTCGCAATTCTTAGTTAAAATAGAGAAGCTTGAACAATG
>CAZOJA010000125.1:0-7140 GCA_964579955.1 uncultured Veillonellaceae bacterium
GTAACTTCGGCGTTATTCATGATTGCCACGCTTTTTGCCGCGGCCGCCGCCGCTTTGCAGGAAAGGGTCTTGCCATCCAGTTCCAGCAGGATCAGGTTGGTATGGCTACCGTCAATCACTGCGCGCGACCAGCTTGTAACACCACTGACCTTGACCTCGATATGCAGTCCCTGATGTTCGTTCAAGCGGATGTCGACCTTATTTCCGTTCAGCATCGTGTCGGCTGCTGCCAACAAATCCGGCGTAATCCTGCTTAGTACCGACAATTCCAACGCCGGTTCCTTGATCAGCGCTCCCAGCGCCGCCGCAATCGCCAGCCCGACCTTGCCGGTTCCGGGAATGCCCACGGCGACTCCATTCTTATATACGTTCGAATCGACACTGACTTCAACCTTGATCGGGATTTCCGCGCCCAGCGCCTGCCCCGCATAAGCCGCAGCCAACGCCACCGCGCCTGGTTCGGTGCACCCAAGCGCCGGTTTGACACCGGCTTGTATCAAAGTAATTACCTCATCGCGAAATTTCATGTTGTTACCTCCTGACATGCATGCTACCTTCTATGCCTTGCAAGATGCATGCCAAAAAAAAGCGGCTGATTCGGTAAAAATCAACCGCTTTTATCGACGCGATTTCTCATTTTGATTCAGCTGGATTCATGCAGTATCGCCGAGAGGGCTGAAAATCAGCTGTTCTCATTTTGATTCGCCATTCTCATTTTGAGACGAATCGGTTGCGATTTTATACTGCTTTAATTTCCGATACAACGTCGCCTTGCTGATTCCCAGCGCCCTGGTCAGTTGGGCTTTGCCGCGCATGTTCAGGCCAAACGTTCGGATTGCGTTCAGGATCGCGTTTTTTTCCAGTTCGGCGATTGTGAGCAGGCGAGTCGGCTGCCCTTCAATCGGGGGGGAAGACGGCCCGGTTTTTCGAGCCATCTTGATCCGCTGCGGGATGTGCCGTTCCTCAATCCTCTGCGCTTCGGCAATACTGACCAAGTATTCAATCGTATTCTCCAATTCTCGAATATTTCCCGGCCAGTCGTACTCCAACAGACAAGCGTAAGCTCCGGCATCGATGCTCTCGACGTTCTTCGCCATTTTTTCGCGATACCGAGCCAGAAAACATTCGATCAACAGCGGCAGGTCCTGCCGTCGCTGACGCAAGGCGGGGATTTGCAACGGAAAAACATTGATCCGATAATACAGATCCTGACGAAATTCCCCCTGTCTGACCATGGTCTCGATATCCTTATGCGTGGCCGCGATAATCCGCACGTCAATTTCCGTGGTCTGCGTGCTGCCGACCCGTTCGATCCGGCGCTCCTGCAGCACGCGCAGCAATTTTGCCTGCAAAGTCAGCGACATGTCGCCGATTTCATCAAGAAAAACCGTCCCGCCATCGGCCAGTTCAAATTTGCCGGGTTTACCGCCGCGTCTGGCGCCGGTAAAGGCTCCTTCCTCGTAGCCAAACAGTTCGCTTTCCAACAAGGCTTCGGGAATCGCCGCGCAATTGATTGCGATGATCGGCTTGTCCCTTCTGGAACTGGCATTATGAATCGCACGGGCGAACAACTCCTTGCCTGTGCCGCTTTCACCCTGAATCAGCACCGTCACGTTGCCGGCAGCCGCTTGTGCGGCCTCCTGTTTCGTCTTGACAAGCGCCGGACTGTCGCCAAGAATCATCTCAAAACTAAAACAATGCTCCTGGGTTGACAGATTGGAAACGATTTTTTTCACTTCGGCCATTTCGCGCAAAGTCACGACAGCACCCCAAACTTCCATCCCGTTCAACCAGGTTTTCACGGTCGCGACATAATAAACCCGCTGTCCCTTGATTAAACGAAACGCTTCCCGGTTAAAAACATCATGCCCCGTTGCCAGACTGTCCGCCAGCGGCACACCGGAGATCAATCCGGCCAATTCTCTGCCCAGCACCGACTTTTGCGCAACTTGCAGCATCTTTGCGGCCGCTGCATTGATATTGACGATTTTTCCGTCGCGATCGATCGCAACAATTCCTTCCTGCACCGTATCAAACAAGGTCGTCAACTGCTGCTGGATCGCATGCAACTGCTCCAACCGTTCTCTGCCGGCGATTTTTCCTGCCAACAAATCTGCCATCCGCTGCAGAAAATCAAACAATCCGTCCTGATTCGCCAAAAGAATCTGATATTGTGCTTCATCGCAGGCAATCAGGGCAATTACGCCGATCACCTTGCCGTCCAGCAATATGGGGCAACAGACCTCCGCCCTTTCCTCACAGCTCTGTTTCCCCTCACAAGTGTTACAGACTGCATGTTCACGCGGATTTGCAATGATAAAGCCGCGTCCTTCCCGCAACACCGCAGCAAAGGCCGATTCTTTCAGCAAACGGTCCCCGATTTTTCCCGCATAACGCCCGGTTCCGGCGATTCGCCGCAGTTTTTCATCGGCAATCGTCACTTCCACCGTCAGAACGCTGGCAATCGCCTCTGCCACTTGTTGTACGTCAGCCCTGTTTTTGCTCAGAATGGTCTCATGCGCCATGATTCTCGGCACGCTCCTTGTTCGCAACTCGCACTTCATTCAGCCGGCATGAACACCGCCAGCCAAATGCAGGCCGGCTCTGCAGAAGTTCTCGCCACCCGGTGCTTTTTGCCGGCCGGGATCAACAAACAATCGCCGGTTGCCAGTTCCTGCACCTTGCCATCTGCCCACTCCAGCGCTGCACTGCCTTGCAGCACAGCTACCCACTCGTCTTCCGACTGATCATACCAAAATCCGGCTGGTGACGCCTGCCCTGTCGAAATGATCCGTTCGATACGGCATCCGACCCGCGCTTCCAACACTTCCATCCATTCAGCCTGCGGTAGGTTCACCGGCAAACGGAACAGATTCATTACCTGGTCACCGGACCTTTCCACGACGTCATGCCGCCGGTACTATTATAAACATTGCTAAACCCTTTGCTACGCAACAACTTGGTTCCTTGCGCGCTGCGATTGCCGGTTCGGCAGATCAGCACCACTTTCTTGTCCTTAGGGATTTCGCCGATTCTTTTTTCGAGTTCGTCCAGCGGAATATTCGCTACGCCGGGAATGTGCCCATCACGATATTCAGCCGGTGTTCTGACATCAATAAGGATCGCTTCCTTGCTTTGCCATAGCCGCAGAGCTTCCTCAACCGATACATCCACCGCCGGGTCGGACGGCGCCGCACCGCACCCAGCCAACAATCCCATGATCAATCCCAAAATTCCCAATCCCATCAGTATTTTTCGTCCTCCACTCATCGCGCTTCCGCTCCATTCTTTAAATATTGTCACAGCGTTAGACTTTGTCCCGGTGATAAGCCTGACCGTTCTCGACCAGCAAAGATTGCCGCCCGCCTCGCCCTAGGTCCACATAGCCCTGGTCAGTCAACTTCAGCGAAGGAATGACCGACAACGAAAGGAAGGAAAGCGCCATACAGGGATGTTCGCCTACCAGGCCGAGCCCGGCGGCCGCCTGATCAACCGCCGCCAAGCGTTCTGCCACCGTTGCCAGCGGGTCGTCACTCATCAGGCCGGCAGCCGTCAGCGGCAAGCAAGCCAGGATTTGCGTCCCTTCACAGGCAACCAACCCGCCACCGTTCGCACGCAACCAATCCAGCGCTGTGAGCAGCGACTCATCGTCCGCGCCCGCCACGATAAACGGATGGGCATCATGGGCCACCGAGGCCCCCAGTGCGCCGCGCTGCAGGCCAAGCCCCTTGACAAAGCCGATCGCGATGCGACTGTCATTTCGGTTACGGTCCTGCACCGCCAATTTGGCAATATCTTGCCCGGGATCGGCAATGATCGAACAGGATGAGACTTTAGCCGGCCACACCAGCGACTCGGTGAGCAGCGAACCTTTGTGCCAGCCAATCAGACGAATCTGCGGATTTACTTGCGGTGCAGCGAGCCGGATCGATTCAAACGACGCTGACTGCGGTGAAAATGCCGGACCGGCTGCAAAAGGCTTCTCGAACCGTTGACAAAGCCCCCCTGCCGTCGCCGCCAATTCGCCTGCTTTCCAGACCCTCTCGACCCGGCAGGACTCCAGGCTGTCGACCAGGACCATATCCGCCAACCAACCCGGCGCAATCCCGCCGCGACGCCGCAAGCCAAAATACTCCGCCGGAGTCAGTGTCACCATCCGCAGCGCAACCAGCGGATCGATGCCCAAGCCGCACATGGCGCGCATCTTCGCATCCATATAACCGTCCCGCAAGATTGCCGTGGGAGTCAAATCGTCGCTGACCACCATGCAGCGCGCCGAACGCAGAGGATTTTCCATCACCAACCGCGCCAAAACCGGCAAATCGTTTGATGCCGCTCCCGCCCGCAGCATCAGCCAGCCGCCACGCCTGAGCTTTTCCAGCCCCTCGGCATACCCGGTCGTTTCATGATCCGCCAGGCAACCGCTCAAAAAATAGGCGCAGAGGTCTTTGCCTGAAACTCCGGGCAAATGCGCAGTCAACGGGCGGTCTTCCGCTGCAGCGACCTTGGCCCATACATCGACGGCACCGGATATAACAGCAGGAAAATTCATCATCTCACCCAAGTGGTGACAGGTTCTGTGGCGGAATAATTCTGCCAGTTCCTTTGCTTCCAGTGGTTCACGGCAAGTTTCAAACGCAGATGCCGGCACACAGGAAGGTGCTGCCCAGAAAAAATCCAGCGGCAAATCTTTTGCATTTTGTTGCATTGCCTCAATACCGGCCATTCCCCACACATTCGCGATTTCATGCGGATCCGCCATGACCGCCGCCGTCCCAAGAGGAACCACCGCTTCGGCAAAGCGCCGCGGAGTAAGCATGGAACTCTCCACATGCACATGTCCGTCTATCATTCCCGGCATCAGCACCTTGCCGCCGGCATCGACGGATTCCTTTCCGAGATAACCGGTTCCAACGCCGACAATGATGCCCCGTGCCACAGCGACATCGGTCAATTCGTACTCCAGCGAGAATACGTTGGCCAGTCGGGCATTGCGGATCACCAGGTCCGCTGCGACTTCCCCCCGGGCAAACGGCAGGCATTGTCGGTAAAATTCGCTGTCGATCTCGATCTCCGTCCTTTCTTCGACCGTTGCTCACGATACAATTCTGCCGCGTAGTCGCTTAATCCTGCAGTCTCACCATAACGATTTCAGGCTGCCGATCGCCAGCAGATGGGCTGGGTAAAAAAAATAGAACCAATATTTTCCCGGCCAGCCCGCTTGCCGATTGTACGCCGCGATGAAAAAGCCGGCGCACCATGCCAGTGCGCCGGTTGCAAAAGTCGGCAGCAATGGCAGAAACAATTCAGGGCTGCCAAGACCAGTGACACTCAGCGTATGTATCAATCTTCGCAGAGCCTGCCAGCCTATCGGCAGCAGGAGCAGTCGCAGCAATCCGCTTCTGGTTTTGCCATCCCAGCGATACAGTACGTAAATCAACAGAATGGCAAAACTGCCATAGTCGAAGTTAGCCAGTTCGGCGAACACCGCCGCCAAGGCAACAACCCAGACGCTGCCGCTTTTTGCATAGCCATGCAGCATCAACAGTCCCAGCGCCAGAGTGAACAGAATGTTCAGCCCCAGCCCTGGATAGTCGGGAAATGCATACAGGTAGACCGGTTGCGACAGCAAACCCAGCAGCAGTAGCCGCGCAAAATAAGTTGCCAGATGATGTGTCCGACGGAACCCTTCTACCAGCAAGAACGCGAAAATCGGCATCGATAGGCGACCTACGCCTCGCATCAGCAGGTTGTCATCAAAAAACGCCACCCCTGCATGATCGACCAGCATGAACAGGCAAGCCCAAAGCTTCAACTGAAAGGACGTCATGACAGGTCCAGTTCCACTTTGTCAAAACCGCGTTGCCGGACCAGGTAATCATAGACATTGGATAGGATCCTGGCTTTGTCGGTCGGGGCAATGGTCAATTGATGGTACGGCGGCTGCCATCCGGCCACCAGCGCCCGGTTCAGATAGATAACAGGGTCGCGGAAATCAATCTCAAGCAGCATCACGCGACCTTGCTCCTGATATTCCAAACAATAAAAATGCGGAATCCTGATTTCATAGTCGGGAGACATTGTATATGTTCCCTACCTTCTTATTTTTCTTCAGTTCGGGCAGTTCAACCGTCGTAAACACCCCGGTGGGGCGGGCTCCGGTGACAAAACAGAAGACATCGCCGGCCGCCTGCTGCGCATAGCGCTGTGACAGCCTCCCCCAGACCTGTGTCGCTTGCGCCGGAGTCAGCGGGCTGCCCTGTTCGAACAGTCTCTGGTCATCCAGCTGCTTGCCGCCGGGCGTCATTTCCAGCGTCGTTTTATCTTCAGCGATTGCATAGATTTCAGCCAGCTTTCGGTTTCCCGGTCCGGAATAAAACACCGATTTGTTGATCGCCGTCGTCACATCCAGTTGCTCCACCAGTTCCAGATAGTACTCGATGGCCGACTGTTGCGGAGCAAATTTTGCTGGACCGGATGACAGATCGCCAGCCGCCAAGGCGGGAGATGATAGTGTGGTGAGAAAAATCACGGTGAGTGTCACTAGCCACGATTTTAACCGTCTGTTGCCAGCAAAACCGAACATTGTTGCCGCCTCCTTCTTATTGCTCGGATGAAAGACGGAACGAATTTCCGTCTCTCGCCTCGCCATCGATTCGCTTTTCGAACGCCAATCTCAAGTCTATTGTAATCCCCGCCGCTAAATTAGACAAATGTGCCCCCACAGCAAAATTTGACATCCTTAATGCCCAGAATTACAATAACGACAAAGTCATCGATAGGATTAATCGATAGGATTACATGAAGGATGCGCACAATGAAGTCACTACCACCCCTCGGCATTCTCTCCGCCTTTGGCGCCTATCTGCTCTGGGGCATGCTGCCGATTTACTGGAAATTGTTAAGGCAGGCCTCCGCATTGGAAATTCTCTCGCATCGCGTCCTCTGGTCGGCTTTTTTTCTGCTGATCCTATTGGGCATCACCCGGCGAATCGGTTTGTTTCTCCAGGAAACACGGCATATTCTGACTCAACCGCATAAAATGGCCGGTGTCCTCGCCACCGCTACGCTGATCAGCGTCAACTGGCTGGTTTACATCTGGGCCGTCAACGACAACCGGATTGTCGAAACCAGCCTGGG
>CAZOJA010000126.1:0-7048 GCA_964579955.1 uncultured Veillonellaceae bacterium
TCTATGTATGGGCGCCGGTTCCCAAAGGCTACGATTCGATGAGTTTCTGCGCCGATATGCTTGAAAAATGCGGCATCATCGTCGTTCCCGGCGTGGGCTACGGCCCTGCTGGCGAAGGGTATGTCCGTTTCGCCCTGACTTTGGATGAGAGCCGTATCAAGGAAGCGTTGCAGCGGATGAAGCAGCATCTGGCGTTGTAAGCGGAGACAGGGCGAAGGGGGAGTCTAATTGTTCAAGAGCATGACCGGTTTCGGTCGCGGCGAATACCACGACAAGGACCATCGGTTTACGGTGGAGATCCGTGCGGTGAACCATCGGTTCAACGACATCGTGATCAAGATTCCCAAAAACCTGGCAGCGCTGGAAGACCGCGCCCGAAAGAGCATCGCCGGCACTTTGGCCAGAGGCCGTATCGATGTGATCGTTACCGCGGACGATTATCTGGAGCGTCAACGCAAGATCCGTGTGGACAAGGGTCTGGCCAGTGGTTATTTTCAGGCGGTCAAGGATGTTGCCGATGCATGCGGGCTTGACATCCATGCGGTTAGCGCTTATGATATCGCCAAGTTCCCGGAGGTCCTGAAAGTGGAAGAAACGGCCGAGGATTTGGAAAGCCTCTGGCCGAAACTGGCGGAAGCGATCGACAAGGCGCTGGCCAACCTGATGGAAATGCGGATTGCTGAAGGCGAGAACATCCATCGCGATTTGACGGCCCGGATTGCCAAGATCCGTGAACTGGGCGCTGCGATTGCAACTCGGGCGCCGGCAATCGTCGAAGCCTACCGCGAGCGATTACGCGAGCGTTGCCGCGAAATTCTCAGCGAGGTCAATGCGACGCCGGATGAGGCAAGGTTACTGCAGGAAGTGGCGATTATGGCCGACCGGACCAACATCACCGAGGAGCTGGTCCGGCTGGACAGCCATCTGGACCAGTTTACGCAGGCGATGAACGGCGATGCCGCAGTCGGACGCAAATTGGATTTCATTTTGCAGGAATTGAACCGCGAAGCGAATACGATCGGGTCCAAAGCCAATGACATGGTGGCAGGCGCACTGATGGTCGAACTGAAAAGCGAGATCGAGAAAGTACGGGAACAGATACAGAATATCGAGTAACGGAGGGTTTCCCGTGGAAATCAAATTGTTGAATATCGGGTTTGGCAATGTGGTCTTCAGCCATCGTATCGTGGCCATCGTCTCCCCTGAATCGGCGCCGATCAAGCGCCTGATCCAGGACGCGAAGGACAAGGGCCGCCTGATTGATGCGACTTACGGCCGCCGTACCCGTGCCGTCGTGGTAACCGACAGCGACCATGTGATCCTGTCCGCCGTTCAGGCGGACACGATTGCCCATCGGCTGGTCAACAAGGAAGCGGAGGAACATGGTGAAGAATGAAACGGAGAAACCGGAATGCATCACCGGTAATCCGACCGGCAACCTGATTGTTATTTCCGGACCATCAGGCGCCGGAAAGGGCACGATTGTAAAAGCCTTGTTGGATCAGTATGCATCGATCCACTATTCCGTATCGGCCACTACGCGTGCGCCGCGGGAAGGGGAAGTGAACGGGGTCAACTATTGGTTTGTGTCGCGCGAGGAATTTTTGCATATGCGCGAACATGACGAACTGCTTGAATGGGCGGAGGTCTATGGTAATTTCTATGGTACGCCGCGTCGCCGGGTCATTGAGGCGATTAACCGCGGACATGACATTATCCTCGAGATCGATCCGCAAGGCGCGATGAAAGTGAAGAAGGGTTTTCCCGCCGCTGTCTTCGTCTATATCATGCCGCCTTCGCCGCGCGAACTGTCAAGGCGGATTGTCGGCCGGGGCACCGAAACCCAGGATGCGATCCGGCAACGGCTGAATTCGGTCGTGAGTGAACTGGGTTACATCCACGAATATGACTACCTGGTCATCAACGATGAATTGGCGGAAGCGACCGCGGATGTCGCGGCGATTATCCGGGCCGAAAAGTGGCGGGTCAAACGCAATGCCCATTTGGTCGGCCTGGTTTGGGGCGTCAATCTGAAAAGCGAATAGGAAAGGGGTTAAGGATTTTGATTTATCCCTCATTGGACCACTTGTTAAAAAAAGTCGACAGCAAATACACCCTGGTGGTGCTGACTGCCCGGCGCGCCCGCGAGGTGGTTGCCGGAGACCGAGTGCTGGTGAACAGCAAGTCAAACAAGGCTGTAACGATCGCCCTGGAGGAAATCGGCGCCAACAAAGTAACTTATGAACGCGTCAAACCGATCGGCGGCTAACTATGTTGACGGGGAAAACGGTCGTATTGGGCGTGTGCGGCGGAATTGCCGCTTACAAGTCGGTTGAGGTCGTCAGTCGCCTGGTGAAACTCGGTGCTGCAGTTCATGTGATCATGACTGCTGCGGCGACTCAGTTTGTGACGCCGCTGACGTTCCGTGAAATATCGGGCCAGCCGGTTTACACCACGATGTGGGAGGAGCCGAAACTCTGGAATGTCGAGCATATTGCACTGGCTCGTCGTGCCGACCTTTTCGTCATCGCTCCGGCAACCGCCAATATGATCGGCAAGATCGCCAATGGGATCGCCGACGATTTTCTCAGTACGACGGTGATGGCCACAACCGCGCCGGTGCTGGTTGTTCCGGCAATGAATACGGAGATGTATCTTTGCGCTGCGACGCAAAACAATCTCAGCATTCTGGCAGGGCGCGGCTTTCAGCTGATGACGCCGGACTCGGGCCAATTGGCCTGCGGTACGACCGGTATCGGACGATTGCCGGAGCCTGCGGCAATCGTCGAGCGGATCGCGGAACAATTTAATCAGGCAAAATCGCTGCAGGGAGTCCGCTTGTTGGTGACTGCCGGCGGAACCCGCGAAGCGATAGACCCGGTGCGGTACATCGGCAATCGCTCCAGTGGCAAGATGGGCTATGCGATTGCCGCTGCGGCGGCCGAACGAGGCGCCGAGGTCACTTTGGTCTCAGGCCCGGTCGCGTTGGCTGCGCCGGCCGGCGTGACGAGGATATCGGTAGAAAGCGCGCTCGAAATGCGTGAAGCGGTTATGAGCGCTTTTTCAGCTGTCGATGTTGTGGTCAAGGCGGCAGCAGTGGCCGATTACCGACCGGAAACCGTTGCCGAACAAAAAATCAAAAAACAGTCGTCAAACATGACGGTGAATCTGGTCAAAAACCCCGATATCCTGGCCGAACTGGGCAGCCTGAAACAAGCGCAGTTTTTGGTTGGATTTGCTGCCGAGACGCAGGATCTGGCAACAAATGCAACGGAGAAGTTGCGCCGCAAAAACTTGGACATGCTGGTTGCCAACGATGTGACGCTACCGGGCGCCGGCTTCGAGTCCGAGACCAACATCGTCAAATTGTTCTACCAGGATGGCAGCATGGAAGAACTGCCCCAGATGAGCAAACGGCAACTTGCCGGGATATTGCTGGATCGGATTCAGCAACGGTGGCGGGAGCTAAACGGCAGGTAGGCGCGATTTGTTAATCTTTTGGATGTCTTTGATGTTTTTTGTCGGAGTTATTGCTTTTTTTGTTTAAATCCTTTAAAATTAGTTTCGCGTCCAATCGGTAGCAACTGAATACAGTCCATCCAGAGCTGGCAGAGGGACAGGCCCGATGAAGCCGCGGCAACCATTGACGTAGTGTCAAAACGGTGCCAATTCCGGCGGGTAACACCGCAAGATGGGAGTGCATAGTCCTCCCATGCGGAGGTTTTTTTATTGCCTTCGCATCAGTCAAGCATATAAATTTTCGGGAGGGTGGTAACAAAATGAAAAAAAGACTGTTCACTTCGGAATCGGTAACGGAAGGGCATCCTGACAAGATCGCCGACCAGATTTCCGACGCGGTGCTTGATGCGATCCTTAAGCAGGATCCGATGGGACGGGTCGCCTGTGAGACGGTGGTGACGACCGGCCTGGTGCATGTGGTCGGAGAGATCACGACCAATTGCTATGTCGACATCAACCGCATCGTTCGCAATACGATCATCGAGATCGGGTATACCCGGGCAAAATATGGATTTGACGGCGAAACCTGCGGCGTCATGACCTCGATCGACGAGCAGTCGCCGGATATCGCGATGGGCGTGGATGTCGGCGGAGCTGGCGACCAGGGGATGATGTTCGGGTATGCGACGAATGAGACCGCCGAATACATGCCGCTGTCGATTTCGTTGGCCCATAAACTGGCCAAGCGTTTATCCGACGTCCGTAAGAACAACGAACTGGATTATCTGCGACCGGATGGCAAGACACAGGTCACGGTGGAATACGACGGCGACAAACCGGTCCGTGTGGACACGATCGTGATTTCGACCCAACATAGCCCGAAAGTGAAGCTTTCCTACAATAGCGAGCGCGCCGGTGAAACGATGAGTACGGAGGTCGCCGAATTCCTCAAGAAGATTGTCGAACCGGTCGTGCCTGCGGAATTGCTCGATGCGAACACCCGATATTTCGTCAACCCGACCGGAAGCTTTGTCGTTGGGGGACCGCAGGGAGATGCCGGCCTGACCGGGCGCAAGATTATCGTCGATACCTATGGCGGTATGGCCCGACATGGCGGCGGATGTTTCTCCGGCAAGGACCCCACGAAAGTCGACCGCTCTGCAGCTTATGCCGCCCGATATGTAGCGAAGAACGTAGTGGCCGCCGGATTGGCCGACCGCTGCGAAATCCAGCTGGCTTATGCGATCGGCGTGGCCGAACCGGTTTCCGTGCTGGTCGAAACCTTCGGTACGGCGAAAGTGGCGGAGGAGTTGATTGCCAAGCTGATTACGCAGCACTTCAACCTGACTCCGGCCGGAATCATCAAGACGCTGGATCTGCGTCGGCCGATCTACAAACAGACTGCCGCTTACGGCCATTTTGGCCGTACCGATGTGGAACTGCCGTGGGAAAAGACGGACAAAGCCGAGATTTTGCGTAAGGAAGCCGGCCTGTAATCATCATTGCCCAACATGTCCAGTCTGGAACCGAAAAATCGGTTCCAGATTTTTTTGTTTCTTTAGCAGGGTTTTGCTGATGTTTCGCGAAGAAGATAAAAGTTGGAATTGTTCGGCAAATATTTTGTTAAGGTGGTGGAAGGCAATGTTTTACCGTGTCAACATGGGGACATTAACTGCAACGAAGGAGGCAGGCGATCAGTATCAGGGCCTGGGCGGCCGGGCGCTCAGTTCCAAACTGGTCGAGGCCGAGGTGGATCCTTCGGCACATCCGCTTGGCGAAAAGAACAAACTCATTTTTGCAACCAGCCTCTTGTCCGGCACAGGAGCGCCGAACGGCGGCCGGATGTCGCTCGGGGCCAAGAGTCCATTGACCGAAGGGATCAAGGAAAGCAATGTCGGCGGAGCGATGGGCATGAAGCTGGGCCGGCTGGGCGTGCGAGGCATTATCTTTGAAGGGCTGCCGCAAAAGGAAGCCTGCTATGTGGTAAAAGTCTCGGCCGATGGCGTCGTGATCGAGGAGATACCGCAGGTCAAAGGGCTTGATATCTATGCCGCCGTCGCCAAATTGCAGGAGAAGTATGGTGAAAAAGTAGCGATCGCCTGTATTGGCACCGCCGGTGAAAATAAAATGGCGGCAGCGTGCGTGGGATTCACCGATATGGAAGGTGCACCGACCAGACAGGCCGGACGCGGCGGACTCGGCGCCGTGATGGGCAGCAAAGGGATCAAGGCTGTTGTCGTAGATGACAGCGGGGCAGAAAAACTCGTCTTTGCCGATGAAGCAGCCTATCGGGCCGGCGCAAAAAAACTGGCCAATGCGCTGATGGCGCATCCGGTGACCAGTCAGGCGCTGCCGGCATACGGAACCGATGTATTGGTCAACATCATGAGTGAAGCCGGCGGTTTGCCGACTCGCAGCTTCAGTTCCGGCCGCTTTGAAGGCGCCAATGATATCGGCGGCGAAACGATGGCAGCGGTCAACAAGGAACGCGGCGGCAAATCGGGACATGGCTGTTCCCCCGGCTGCATGATCCGTTGTTCCAATATCTACAAGGACAAAAAAGGTGCGGTATTGACCGGCGGGTTTGAATATGAGAGCGTTTGGTCGCTTGGCGCGAATCTGGGCATCAACGACCTGGATGATGTGGCGATGATGAACCGGCTCTGCGACGACTATGGCGTAGATACGATCGATATGGGCGTGGCGCTGGGCATCGCGATGGAAGCGGGGCTGGCGAAGTTCGGTGACGGCAAGGCCGCGATCGCGTTATTGCAGGAAGTAGGAAAAGCATCGCCGCTAGGACGGATTCTGGGAGCCGGGGCGGCGATCACCGGCAAAGTGTTTGGGATGCGCCGGGTTGCCGCGGTCAAGGGGCAGGCGATTCCAGCCTATGATCCGCGGGCCGTCAAAGGCCAGGGGGTTACTTATGCCACATCGCCGATGGGCGCTGACCACACGGCCGGTTATGCCGTGGCCACCAATATTCTCAGCGTGGGCGGCAAAGTCGATCCACTGGGAACGGAAGGCCAGGTCGACCTGTCGCGCAATCTGCAGATCGCCACGGCATTTGTCGACAGTACCGGTCTGTGCCTGTTCGTTGCCTTTGCGATTCTGGACATCGCCGAAGGCCTGGAAGGCATCGTAGAAATGTGTAATGCGCGTTTTGGCTGGAACAAGTCGGTCGATGACTACCTGGAGATGGGCAAGCAGCTGCTGCGGGAAGAACGGTCATTCAACAAGAAAGCCGGAATCGCCGAAGGGTCGGATGATTTGCCGGACTTCTTCCGCTCCGAAAAACTGCCGCCGCACAATACTGTGTTTGATATTCCCAAGGAAGACTTGAACAAAGTGTTCAATTTCTAGAGGCCGGTAAGTTGACAACGCAGGTCTGGCTGGAGAAGTCCAGCCAGACCTGTCTGCAGCAACGCCCAAACCCGGCGCAAGCCGGGTTTGGGCGTTGCTGCGGTTAAATCCGGCAGGGAAATGAGGGAGCGAATGGAGTTCTTACATTGCCTGGAACTTGCTCAGGCCGAAAGGCTCGTTGATGAGCATCTGAAACAAGGCTGCGTCGGCGAGGAAGAAGTCGGGC
>CAZOJA010000127.1:0-6956 GCA_964579955.1 uncultured Veillonellaceae bacterium
CCGAGTTGGTCAAAACATGCTCCAGCTGCGGCCGGATGTAGATGCAGTCGCCGGACCGCACAGCCCGGGACTCGCCACCGACCTCGATGCTGCCCTCTCCTTCGACAATAAAATAGACTTCCTCCTGCTCATGCGAATGGATCGGCACCGAGCCGCCCGGAAAAATCGTCACATGTCCCATCACGAAATTCGTCGCTTCCAGTTTGGCGCCCGGCCCCACCATGACCCGGGTGCGCCGACCGGCCGGAAACTCCATGCCGGCAATGTCAGCTACATTGATAATCTCCATCCTGCAGAATCTCCCCTTTATCAGTTCGGTCGCTAACGGACGGCAATTCCCAGCGGCCCTTCCAACACGGCGCGAAGCTGCTCTTCATAGTCGCCGAACAGCACCATATGATGGCAACCCAGCGATTGTTCAATCCGTCGCTCAGTAGAATCGATCCGGAACCGGAACTGGGTCCGGCAGGTGTCCTCGTCAGGGTTGGCAATGAAATCAGCCGTAAACAGAGTCGCTTCGGAAAACTCATTGCCGATGCGGAACAGCGTTGCCTTGCCGATTGCCGGCAATTCAATCCGCTGCGCCATACTGAGGCCGGTTTCATGATGCGAACGCACCGTGATTTTGGCAGCCTGATCGCCGCTGAGTCGCCGCGGCGCCGTACAGTGAACGATGTCGAGCGTATCGTCGATATGGTAGACCGGGTTCCCCATGAACACCGGCAGCCCCGAGACGGCTTTGCCGACCGCCATGGAGATTGCCGCATCAATATCGCCTTCACAGGCCGCAACGACTCCCGGTTCATCATTCAGCAACGACAGTGCGAGACAGGATGTCACCTTGAGTTGTTTGACCAGCGAAAAGCAGGAAATCGCCAGTGCGTTGGCGCGGTAGCGTTCCATCAGTTTTTTCAGCGCCAGATACAACCGGTAAGCATCCTCGACTTGTTCGACGGACGGTTCCACGCAGGCCGACGCTGCTGCCAGATATGCTTCGGCAAACAGTCTGACTGCCGCAGTATCCCGGGGGATATCACCATATTCGGCAAACAATTCTTCCAGTCCGATATGCACCGACTGAATCCCGAACCGGTCTTCCAGCCATCGCTCATCAACACTGGTCGATACGACCCATTGCTGGGTATAGCCGATGATCAGCAAACGGGTCTTTTGGATCTTCTCCATGGTTTCCAGCATATTCAGCTGTTGTTGCAGCGAATTGGCATCATAGACCCGCTCCACCCGGACATCGCGATTTTTCAGATGGGCCCAGCAATCCATGACAGCCGGCAGGGCGTTACGGGATGCGATGGAGCAAATCGTCGCCTCCACCGCTGCCGCAAACAAACCGTCACCCGGGAAATACCACCATAACAGAGACTGTTTCGCCGCCTTGGCTACCGTCAACAACCAGCGCTGGGTCGCCCCGGACATGGTCACCAACAAAGGCGTCGTCCCTGTTTCCAGCGCCGGAAAAGCATCCACCGCCGCCTGATCGGTGATGTAAAACGGCGCCAACAGTTCATTGCCAGCGGGAACCATCGTTTGGATTTCCGCAAGCAAAACTTCGGCATCGGTCATAAACTGTTCGTGTCCATAATATACCGGACTGGCAAAAAAAACTGGTTGAATCCGCATTCCCAAATCCTCCTGCTATTCTTTCTCGCCGAGATAAGCTCTTTTTACCGCCGGATCACACAACAAATCGCGCCCTTTGCCTTCCATCGTCACGTGGCCGTTCTCCAGCACATAGGCATAATCGCTCAGCGCCAGCGCTTTTTTCGCATTTTGCTCTACCAATAGCACGGTGATCCCCTGCTGACGGATCTGGCCGATCAGGTCAAAAATGCTTTTCACAATAATCGGCGCCAATCCAAGTGACGGTTCATCGAGCAGAATCATCTCCGGTTCCGACATCAATCCCCGGCAAACGGCCAGCATCTGTTGCTCGCCGCCGGACAGCGTGCCTGCCTGCTGATGTTTGCGGCTGCCCAGAATCGGATACAGCTCCATCATCTTGTTGACGTTGCTGCGCAGATGCTTGGCATCACGCAGAATGTAGCCGCCGGCCAGCAAATTTTCTTCCACGGTCAGCCCGGCAAAAATCTTGCGTCCTTCCGGCACCTGTACGATTCCCTGCTGAACAATGAAGTGCGGAACCCGCCCCAGTTCCTGCCCTTTGAATTTAATGCTGCCCTGCTTTTGTTTCACCAGGCCGGAAATCGTGTTGAGCAGCGTCGTCTTGCCTGCCCCGTTCGAACCGATGATACTGACGATACTTCCCTGCGGCACCGTAATCGACACACCGGACAGGGCCTGGATATGACCATAGGAAACATGCAGATTCTCTACAGCAAGCATGCCTCGTCCTCCTCTCCGATGTAAGCGGTGGTCACGTCACGGTTGTTTTGTATCTCGGCCGGCGTCCCGTGCGCCAGCAGCTTGCCGAAGTTGAGTACATAGATATTGGCGCACAGCGTCATGATCACTTCCATCCGATGCTCGATCACCAGCACCGACAGATCAAACTGGTCGTGCAGTCGTTGCACCAGCTGGATAAACTCCTGCACCTCGCTCGGGTTGAGTCCGGCCGCCGGCTCATCCAGCAGCAGCACTTTGGGTTTCGAAGCCAAAGCCCGCGCCAGCTCCAATTTCCGTTGCAAACCGTAGGGCAGGTTTTCCGGTTTTTCATTTTCCAGCCCGGACAGTCCCACCAGTTCCAAAAAGGAGCGGCTCATGTCACGGACTTCTTTCTCCCGGTTCCGCTTGCGACTGCTGAACAGGAATACATCAGCCAGATTATACGACGAATAGGGGTCGGCTGCCGTCATGACATTTTCAATCAGGTTGAGGCCTTTAAACAGACGAATATTCTGAAACGTCCTGGCCAGTCCTCGCTGGGTGATCTCATGCTGCGGCAGGCCGCTGATCAGTTCACCGTCTAGAAACACCTCTCCGGCATCGATCGGATAGACACCGGTCAGCAGGTTGAATGCGGTTGTCTTGCCAGCGCCGTTGGGACCGATAATCCCGACAATCTGCCGTTCCCCCACCGAAAACGAAAAATCCTGAATCGCCTGCACCCCGCCGAACGCTTTGCACAGGCCCCTTGCTTCCAGTCTGCTCATGCTGCCTTAGCTCCTTTCTTGCCAAGCTGTCGCAGCCATTTGTAGGAAAGTTCGAATTCGCCAAAGATGCCGACCGGCCGGAAGTTGATGATCAGCAGCACAATGACGCAGTAGATCGCAATCCGCCACTCCGAAGCGAACCGCAGCATTTCCGGCAACCCGGTCAACAGGAACGTGGCGAACACCGATCCGGTCAGGCTATTGATCCCGCCGACGAATACGATGATGATCCATTCGGCCGACACGATCCAACCGAACGAACCCGGTTCGACATACGTCGTATAAAAGGCGTACAATACACCGGCATAACTGGTCATGGCCGCGGCGAACAAAAAGGTGACCAACTTGACCCGATTCACATTGATCCCCATTGCCTTGGCCGCCAGTTCATCACTACGCAGCGCCAGGCATTGCCGCCCGTACTTGGAATACTTGTAGCCGGCCACGATCGTCAGACAGACCGCCACGCTCAGCCAGACCACCCAAAAGCTGGTATAGCGCGGAATGCCCGACAGCCCCATCGCACCGCCGGTCAGATTGGTCGAATTGTTCAGCAGGGCGATGATCGCCTCGCCAAAACCGAAGGTAACCAGGGAAATGTAGTCGCGGCGCAAACGTACCGTGGGATAGCCGACAATCAATCCGGCAACCAGACCGGCCGACATCGCGGCAACGACTGCGAGCGGAAACGGTGCGGCAAAATCTTTGACCAGCACAGCCGCCGTATAGGCGCCGACGGAGAAGAAAGCGGCCTGACCAAAGGAAAACAAACCGGTCAGTCCGGTAACCATATAGGAGCCAAGCACGCCGATCAGCGTAATCCCGGTAAAAGTCAGGATCGTAATAATGTATTCCAACGTCTGCTGCCCTCCCCTATGCCTTTTCCTGTACGATCACACCGGCAATACCGCGCGGTCGGACCAATAGGAATGTTAACATGATGATAAAGACAAATACCGGCGCAATTCCCGCGCCGACCGCACTGATCAGGGTTACTTCCAGCACCCCCAGCAGAACCGCGCCGATCATCGCGCCGGTAATGCTGCCCAGTCCACCGATGACCGAAGCGATAAACCCTTTGACGATCAATTGGCCCAGTTGCGGATACAATGTGTAATTGATGCCGAGGAATACGCCCGCGACCCCGCCGAGAATTCCGGCGGCGATGAACGTAGCCATGACCACCCGGTTCGAATCCATCCCCATCAAGTTGGCTGTGTTCACGTCAAACGACAAGGCCCGGATCGCCAGACCAATTTTGGTCCGGTACAATACCCACAGCAAAATCATCAGGGCAGTAGAGGAAAAAACCAACATCAACAAATCCGTCAACGCGATGTTAACATGGAGTATATCAACAACCGTAAGTTCAAAAAATTTGGGGTAAGAGTAAAAAGTGCTGCTGGCAAAAATCGTAACGATATTTTCCATCAGGATGCCCATCGTAATCGAAGAAATGAAATAGTAAATGACCGGACTGTTGTTGTTGCGAATCCGGCGAAACGCCATCCGCTCGAGCACAATGCCGACAATTGCCCCGGCCAGAGCCGCGCTGACCAGGGTCGCCCCAAACAGCGGCAGACCGATGAGCCAGCGGCTGAAAAACAAGGAAGCGGCCAGGCCGATATAGGCAGTCAGGGTCATCACGCCGCCGTGGGCAAAGTTGGAAAATTTGAGAATGTTGAAAACCAGGGCAAATCCCACAGCGATCAAGGCATACACCGAGCCAAGGGACACTCCGTTCAACAATTGCTGAATGCTCACCCGGACTACCTCCACTCAAAACTTCACATGCTAGCTAACCAATATTCAAGGATGCTGCCGCATCACATGTTTTCCTTTTGATTGGCGGGTTGCCGACCAGCAACAACCCGCCATGACGACTCATTACATTTTCTTATGTTTCTCCGGCACATAACGACCGAGTTCGATGTACTTGCCTTTTTCCATCTTGAAGATGACCATCGACAATCCGACGGGTTGATGGGTAGTCGGCGACAAAGTGATGACTCCGGTTGCGCCTTGCATGTCTTTGATCTGCTCCAATCCTTTGATCAGGTCTTCCGGTTTAACGCTGTTCACTTTTTTCGCCGCTTCGGCGATCAGCATGATTTTGTCATAACCCAGATACGCTTTATTGATCGGTTCTTCATTATTGTATTTCGCTTTGTAGGCATTGCGGACTTCCACCAGTTGCGGCTCTTTTTCCGAGAAATTGTTGGCAAAGAACGCATTGTCAGCCGCTTCCGGATCGTTGATGTTCTGGGCGAACGGCGCTGCCAGATCCAGTCCGTCCACGATGGGGATGTTCACGCCGGCTTGTTTGCGCTGTTTGAAAAGAATGACCAATTCCTGGGTATAGTTCGGTGCATACAAAACATCGGCGCCGGACTCCTTGATTTTGGCCAACTGCGTTTTGTAATCCTTGTCATCTTTGGTATATTTTTCTTCAATGACAACTTTGGCGCCCAGGCTTTCCGCATAGTCTTTGAACGGCTTGATCAGGGAAACCGAATAGGCGTTGGATTGGTTGTAGAAAATGGCGATCTTTTTCAAGCCGAGCTTTTCCACCGCATAACCGGCCATGATTTCCGCATACTGCACGCTGCTCGGCTGCATCAGGAACATGGCGGTCTGCGGCTTGCCATCCGTGCCCACGGTGACCCGGGGATCGATGAAACTACCGACGACCGGAACCTTTTTACTATTGGCAATCGGGGCAATTGCCAGACCGATATTGGAGATGGGCGGTCCGAGAACGGCAATCGCCTTTTCCTGGTCGACCAGGCGGTTATAGGCATTGATGGCTTCTTTGGGGTCGCCTTTGGTGTCGAGCGTTACCAACTTGACTTTCTTGCCATTAATGCCGCCTTTGGCATTGAGTTTTTCAATCGCGACCTCCGCACCGCGGGTCACCGCATTACCAAAGACCGAAGTCGTGCCGCTCATATCCTGGATACTGCCAATCACCAGCATTTCTTCCGGTTTGGCCGCACCGCCGCCGCTGCCACCACTGCCGCCACAGCCAACCAAAGCCAGGCTGACGACAATCAGGGCCACCATTCCTAGTACCAGGCGTTTGTTGTTAAACTTCACGTTGCATCTTCCTCCTCTTTCATTACATTTTTTGAGTTCAGGGCGCCATGACCGCTTTCAGGGCTTCACGCTGCGCCATGGCCGCCAATGCCTCATTGGCCTGTTCCAGCGAAAAACGGTGTGTAATCATCCGGGCGAACAATTCGGGGCGCTCCAGCACCAACTTCATTGCCTGCCACGTATGACGAGTCCCCGACACCCAAACCCCCTGGATCTTCAAATTTTTGCTGACCACCTCCTGAAAAAAATCAATCTGACAATGGCCTGGCGGTTGGGAAAATCCGATGGAAACATACGCGCCGCCAGAGCGGACCAGCTTTATCCCTTCATGGACTGCCGAGGGGTCGCCGACTGCCTCGACGACAAAATCCACGCCCCGACCACGGGTTTTGTCCATGATCGCCTGTCTGCGGTCTTCCTGACTCAGTTCGCGCCGGTTCAGCGTCAGTGTTGCGCCAAATTCTCGGCAGGTCTGCAACCTGTTTTCCGAACCGCCGATGACGATGATCTCCTGTGCACCGAGCTGTTTGGCAAATGCGACAGCATAGACGCCGAGCGGCCCCGGTCCTTGAATCAGCACGGTATCGCCGAAATCCGGCCGGTGCAGGTCAAAGGCGTGCGCCACCGTCGCGCCGGAACAGGAGGCAGAGACCAGAATCGCCGGATCGACTTCGGCCGTCACCTTGAAAATATCAGTATCTGCCGTCAGCAGCATCTCCTGCGAATAGCAAC
>CAZOJA010000128.1:0-6905 GCA_964579955.1 uncultured Veillonellaceae bacterium
GGTTGAGCAGCACCAGTTCCAGCAAGACAAAATCGCCCCGAACCAGCGGCAACTCCTCGGCTACACAAACCTTAAGCGCATAATGCTGCATCCGCTCATGCAGCCGTTGCAGCGCCGTGCCGAGCAGATCCTGCATGTCGCACCAGTCGATCTTGAGTTGCATCATCCCGCTTTCCAGCCGGGCCGTATCCAGCAGGTTGGCGACCACTCGTTCCATCCGCATCGCCCCTTCCTGCACATTTTCCAGCAGTTCGTGCCGGGCTATCTCACTATAACTGCCTTCTTCATCGAGCAGCGACGAAACCGAGCCGATGATCGAAGACAGCGGCGTGCGCAGTTCGTGGGAAATAGAATTAAACAGCGCATTGCGCAACCGTTCGGCTTCCGACAGCAGTGCCGCCTCACGCGCTTTTTCGGCTAGGCGCACCCGTTCAATCGCCAGTGCCGCCAAGCTGGCCCAGGCATCAATCAGGCGTTTTTCTTCCGGCGACACCTGCTGCTGATTCAACTGGATGCCCAGCACCCCAATCACCTGCCGACTGGCAACAAGAGGAATGTAAAGGGACTGAACGCCGGAAAGAGTATTAGTGGAGCGTCCGGCCGCCTGCCCATGTGCATAAGCCCAGTTCGCCGCCTCCAATTCGGCGGCTTCTTTACCGCCAGATTCGAGCTCTTGCCGTGCCGGCTCATATTTCGCACTGATCATGAGCGCGCCGCTTTCTTCCGGCAATAGCACACTGACGGTTCGGTTGATGGTTTCTGCTGCCTGCCGCACCATTCCTTGCAGGATCAGGTCCAGGTCGACAACCGCCGCAATCTCTTTGCTGAATTCATACAAGGCACGGGTGCTGCGCTCGCGCCGCCGGGCCGCTTCAGCCTCTGCCCGCAGCCATTCGGTTCGACCGCCAATGACAAAGGCGACAATGAGAAAAATGGCAAAACTCCAGATATGTTGCGCATCGGCGACATTAAAAGTATAGAGCGGCGGGATGAACAGAAAATTGAACTGCGCCACGGCGGCCACCGCAACAAAATAGGACGGCCAACGCCCCCACCAAAAGGCGCTCATCATGACCGGCAACTGATAAATCAGGGCAATGTTGATCAAGTCGACATCACCGCGAAAGGGAATGCAAAATAAGCTAATCACGGCTGTCATGGCCAAGCCCAACAAGTATTGGAGCCAATTATTCCGTTCCGGATTAAGCTTGGTTGTTTTGATCGCAGAACCACGTTCTTGTTCGGCCGTTCCCTGAATCACCGTAACATTGATGCCGCCGCTGCCGCGGGTCAATTGATCTACGACCGAGCGTCGCCAATAATCGCGCCAACCCTGTGATCGTGGCTTGCCAATGACAATCGTCGACACATTGTATCGCTGGGCAGCATCGAGAATTTCCTGCACCAGGTTGTCGCCGACCATCGTCATCGTCCGGGCGCCAAGGTCTTCCGCCAATTGCAGATTACGGGCCGCCCGCTCCCTTTCCGCCTCGCTCATCGGCGACGGACGGGTTTGTGCTTCGATATGCAGCGCGATCAGTTCGGCTTGAAGCCCTGCTGCCAATCGGTGTGCGGCGCGGATAATCTGGGCGGCAAACGGGCTGGCACTGACACAGACCATGACCCGTTCTGCTGCCGGCCAGGGTCCGACGATTTCATGCTCGCGCATATACTCATGCAAGTCGCGGTCCACGCGCCTGGCGGTGTAACGCAAGGCCAGTTCCCGCAGCGCATTGAGATTTCCCAGACGATAGAACTTCCGTGCCGCCAACACCGCCGGGTTCGTTGCACCAGCTTCATCGGCCGTCAGACGTTTGATCAGCTCTTCTGCCGAAATATCAATTAATTGAATGCTATCCGCCTGTTCAAGGATATAATCCGGTACCGTTTCCTTGACCACGACGCCGGTAATCTGTGCGACGATATCATTCAAACTCTCGATATGCTGGATGTTCAGTGTCGTATATACGTGGATACCTGCCTGCAGCAGGTCCTCAACATCCTGGTGCCTTCTCAGGTGCAGGGATCCTGCCGCATTGGTATGCGCCAAATCATCGATCAGCACCAACTCCGGCTTGCGGTTCTCAATCGCAGCCGTATCCATTTCAATTTGCAGACGCCCTTGCGATACGATCGTTCGCGGCGCAATCCTCGGCAACCCTGCCAGCAGTTTTTCCGTGTCCGGCCGGCCGTGTGTTTCCACCCAGCCGATCACCACGTCCATTCCTTCCGCCACACGCTGCCGGGCGGTTTCCAGCATGGTAAACGTCTTGCCGACCCCGGCGGCCGCGCCTAAAAAGACGGTTAGTTTCCCGCGATTATTTCTCGCTGCTTCTGACACGCTTCACCTCGAAAAACTCAATCATCCTTACCTATCATATTATGTTCCACATTGCAGCGCCACTTCCTGTCAAACAGCAAATAAGCCTCCCGTGCAAGGTGAATCTTGCGCCAGAGAAGCTTAATCTACGTCTTTGTCACTGGTCGTGAAGTGTGTCTAGGTCACTGCGCCAAGCGAAATGATCAAAAAAAGGGATATCGGAATCCAAAGCAGTGAAGGGGCCAGCAGTAGCGCTGCCCAGGACAGAGAACCCAAAACAATCGAAAGGGCAACCCTGCCGACCAGCGCTGCTTTGGCGGAATGCATCCAGTCCGTCAGATGCACGGTTTGGTCCAGAGCCGTAAACAGCAACAACACGACACCAATACTGGAAATGTAGCCAAGCAGATAAAAAAGCAGACTGCGCAGGTCTGCCACTACCATAGCGGCAGCAATTGCATTCGGTGTCATCGTTCCACCCCTGTCCCACAATGAATTTCAACTCTTTCTCTTGCAATTCATTGTAAGTCCGTTCCCTGTAAAAAAGGCGTCAGAAATCAGGCTGAAACTGTAAATTTTTCGTAAAGACAAAGTCAGGACGCCTCGGCCTCGAATCGCTGAATGCCGCTATTGTCGCCGACCAGGATCAGCCGGTCCGATTCGGCCAATTTTTCGGCAGGACTGGGTGACAAAGAAATCTTGCCGTTGCGTCGCACCGCTATCACCGTAATCCCATAGCGTTCCCGCAAATTTGACTCCTGCAGGCTTTGCCCGACCAGACTGCCGCGCACATCCACCTCGATAATGCCCAGATCAGGCGCCAACTCAAAATAATCGATAATATTGGTCGACATCAGGTTGTGGGCAATCCGCTGCCCCATATCGCGTTCCGGAAACACCACCTGGTCGGCGCCGACTTTTTCCAGCATCTTTCCATGCAACGCATTGGCGGCTTTGGCTACAATATGCCTGACGCCCATTTCCTTTAACAGCAGCGTTGTCAGCACACTGGCCTGAACATCATGCCCGATCGCCACGACCACCATGTCGAAATTACGAATCCCCAGCGCGGCGAACGAAGCCTCGTCGGTCGTATCCACCACGACCGCGTGGGTAAAATGGTCCGCCACTTTTTGAATCCGTTCTTCGTCAGAGTCGACCACCAATACTTCCTGGCCCGCATTGACCAGCGTCATCGCCACACTCGTGCCGAATCGTCCCATGCCGATAACGGCATATTGTCTTTTTTTCATTTTTCACCCAACCAACAGAATAATTAGCAGTCAGCCTCGATGCTATTTATTCTAAGCCTGTCAGCGGGAAAATGCATGTAAAAATTTCGTAAAGATTTCTATGAATCGCCGGATTGCTTTCCGGCTACCAACAGTCGCACCACATCGCCAAACAGATTTGTCGAGGATTCGATGCGAAAACCTGCCATGGACACGGTTCTGGCGGTTTGACGATTGATGTGGTCGCCCAGCAGGCGGACGGTGAGAGGGTTCAGTCGGTCCATTACACCGCGGAACCAGGGACGATCACTCGCCATGTGTTCGAGCATAATAAATCGTCCACCTGGCTTCAGCACCCGCAGACATTCTCGCAACCCCTGCAACGGGTCGGGCACGGTGCAGAAGACAAAAGAAACCAGCACGCAGTCAAAAGAAGCCGCCGCCAGCTCCAGCGCCTGAACATCCATTTCGGCCAAAGCGACCGGTGCCTTGCATTGGGGGATTCTGCGGGCGGCCTGCGCCAGCATCGACGTACTGAGATCGATCCCTACAATTTCCTGACAGCGGTCCGTATAATAAGGAAGATTGAGCCCGGTACCCACTCCGGTTTCCAGAACCCTCCCATAGGCGAGTCGCGTCGCCTTGATGCGCCAGCTGCTCGGAATCAGTCGATCGACCAGGTCATAGCTACCGGCAATCCTGTCATATTGCTGCTTTACCCGATGGTTCTCCTCATGATTCATCATTTCGCTCCTGTTTTGAAGTTACTGACTCCGACACCATTATTTGCATTGTCAGAATATCAGGCATTAGCGTGATGAAACTCTTCCGTCACCGGGTCGTAGATAAAAATCTCGCCGGTCTCAATGATATAGTGCCAGCCGCTCAACTTCAGCCTTCCCTCAGTCACACGTTCCCGAACGTAAGGATACGTGGCGAGATGCTTCAATTGTTCAACGACATTCGCCTGCTCCATCATCCATTCACGCAAGGCGGGTTCCGTTGCGGGAACTTCCCGCAAAATCCGGTCTCGCACCGGATGCGCCAGCTGCAACCAGGTTTTCGTCTGCGGCAATCCGTCCAGAAACGCTTCCGGCTTCAGGCAGGCAGCGCAACCGCCACAATTGGAATGTCCGCACACAATAATATTTTCCACCTGCAACAACGTGACCGCATATTCGATTGCAGAAGCAACTCCCGCATATTCAGCTGTTTCGCGATAAGGCGGCACCATATTGGCAATGTTTCGCACGATGAACAATTCACCCGGCAAAGTCCCGGTGATCAAATTCGGATCGACCCTTGAATCGGAACAGGCAATGAACAAGGTATGAGGGGTTTGCTCCGCCTTCAGGTTGCCAAACAGTTCTTTATGCGCTTCGTAATCCTCTTTGCGAAACCTCACGATTCCATCCAGCAATTTTTGCATCGGCACGCTCCTTAAAATTAAGGCGGTTTGCAAAGAAAATGCATACCGCCAGATTTCTCCCCATCCCTATAAAAATAAGCCAGCAAAGTTTATTGCGTATTTCGTTTTATTGCGATTTGCGAATCGAACTGATATCAGTACCAAGCCGCGAACCGATAAAGGAGTGCACCCCCGCAGTCAATTCCAGCGAAGTCCCCTTATAGTACTGTACCTTGTATACTGTCACTACAGCATTTTTACCCAGTTCCGCGCAAGCGATCTTATTGTTCCAACTTTTCACTCCCGGCGTTGAAACGCTATGCAGAATCGGATATTCCATCACTCCCTGCATCAGCAGATACTGCGGACCGGTGCAGCTGGCATTGGTGTAAAACACCGCATCATTGTCGCCGACTATCCACTTGTTCTTCGCCTCATCCCACTGAGCCTGACCAACCATCGGCGCTCCCGTGACCAGCATCGTAACCAAAACCACTGCGAACAATTTGTACATGAGCATCCCCCTTTACGTTCCTACGGTTTTTCCTAGTTCAAATACTTCTTTCTCCTTTAGTACGCGTGCAATCATCAGCGTTAGGTGTTGCGTCAAATCAATCTCTGTCTGTTCGCTCAGCAGCGTTCCCTGCAGGTCGGTTAACAATCGCAAATGCGGCCGGGTCTGCAGCCGTGGCAACACTTTGGTCACCACACCGTACTGGCCGTTGTCCAGCTGCACGACCGATCCGACAGGGTAGATCGCGACATGTGTCAGAAACAGATGCAGGATTTCTCGGTCGACATAGCGGTCGGCCAGCGTCATCATCACTTCGTAGGCTTCATGCGGCACCATTCCCTTGCGGTAGGGACGGTCGGATACCAACGCGTCAAACGTATCGGCCACTGCAGCGACTTTGGCAAACTCAAGGATTTTGTCGGCGGTCAGATTGCGGGGATATCCTTGACCATCAACCCGCTCATGATGCTGATACGCGATGTGGGCGACGGTGATCGGAATCTCACGTACGGCGCGTAAAATGTTAAACCCGTCTTCCGGATGCTGCTGCACCAGTTTTGACTCTTCCGGCGACAGATTGCCCATTTTCAACAACAGTGCATCCGGCAACATCATCATGCCGATATCGTGTAACATCGTCCCCAGTGCCAGATCTGTAAGTTTTCCTTCCGGATAGTCCATGTTCACGGCGATCAAAACCGATAGCACGCAGGTATTAACAGAGTGAGCATAAATATAGTCCTGATAGGTCCGCATATCCAGTTGATGGATCATCGAATCCCGGTTGCGGATGATTTCTACGACCAGATCCCCTAATGCCTTCTTTAGAGGTTGGACGTCAAGCACTTTGGTCTTCCGATAAGCAGTGACGGCATTTTTCAGCGCCATGACCGCCTTGCGCCGGTTGTCCTCAGTGACGACTTCTTCTGCCTCAATATCCTGAAACAATGGGTTTCGCACATAAATCGAGCCCAGCGACGTCTTCTGGATGTTCGCCACCATCGCTTCGGACAATACGGTATCTTTCGTGACCAGCAAGCGCCCTTCGGCGCTGTGAACGTTGCGCGCCGCCACCATCCCGGCTTCCAGGAATCCCACCGAAACCCGTTGCATACGTTCACTCCTCCCGCGAATAAATCAATGGTTATTTTATTCCGCCGCATGGGAACAAAATCCTGCAACAGCAAACAAAAAAACGCCGGAACATGTCCGGCGTTTAAACACTATTTGATTATTTTCCTGGAGTAGCTGCAGGCGGGTTACCTTGCGGACCATTGGGCATCACCGGATTCATTGGCCCGTGCGGCATATTGTGATTGCCGTGGCCGCCATTCATCTGGCCTCCATTCATCATCTGTTCCATTTTCTTCTTCATCTGGTCGGCCTGTTCTTGCGTCATCATGCCGCTTTTCACATGGGAATCCAGCATTT
>CAZOJA010000129.1:0-6884 GCA_964579955.1 uncultured Veillonellaceae bacterium
CCATAATTTGTTCCTCCTCCAAAAACTCTTATTTTCCCGCCACTTTCACCAGCGCCGGACGGATGATCTTGCCGCAGGCCATGTAACCTTTTTGCAGTTCCGCCACGATGGTGCCTTCGGGTTGGTCTGATTCCTCATCCCGCATGATCGCCTCATGCTTGGCCGGATCGAACATCGCTCCGACCGTCTCCACTGCGCTGACGCCCTGTTTTTCGAGCACTGCGTAAAACTGACGGTAGATCATTTCCACCCCTGCGCTGAAGCCCGAAGGATCTTCGGCCGGCTTGCTGGCCAACGCCCGTTCAAAATTATCGATCACCGGCAACAGATCCTTTATGAGGTTCTGCGTGACGTAAGCGCTGAGATCGCACTGTTCCTGACGGGTACGACGGCGATAATTGTCAAAATCGGCTTGCAGCCGCTTTACCCGCTCCAGCATTTCCGCCTTGACGGTTTCGACCGATTCCGTCTGCGTTTCCTGCACTTCATTGATCGCTGCCGCGTCCGCCGCCTCGGTCGAAATTTCCTCTATGGTCGGCTTCACTTCTTGCGTCTGCACTTCGGCCTGATCCGTCTGTTTCTTGTTCCCCATGTTTTTCCCTCCCGTAATTCCCGGCTCAAAAATCCGGTGAGCCGGCTGGCGAATCGCCGCCAACCGGGCGACCGGCCTGTTCGCCTTCATCTTTTTTGCGGATAATCGTGTCAATGCGCAAAATCGCAGTCGCCACTTCACCTGCCGCCTTCAGTGCGTGCAACTTCACCGGCGCCGGATCGATCACGCCGGCCTTGACCATATCGCAGACTTCTCCGGTTTCACAGTCAATCCCCAGCGAATCCGATTTTCGTTCTGTCTGGGCCGCCACGACATTCTCGACTTTTTCCAGCGGGTTATAACCTGCATTCTCGACGATATGCGCCAGCGGACGTTTTAATGCGCTGACAACGCAGTCGAGCCCGTAAGCCGACATCCCCTTCAAGCTGCTGCGCGATTTTTCCACTGCCCGGGCCACGGCGACTTCCACGGCACCGCCGCCGGCCACATATCCGCCGCGCACCGCCGCCTGAACGCTCGATGCCGCGTCCTTGGCGATGCGTTGCCGCTCGCCGACGACTTCCTGCGTGGCCGCACCGACCAGAATCGTCGCCGCCGGCTTGCCGCGTCCGCCCATGATCCGCACATGCTCCAGCTTTTCGTCCTCATATATCTTTTCGGCATATCCGAGCATTTTTTGCAGCTCGGCCAGTTCTTTGCGCAAGCCGGTCCGCTTGATCATCCGGGCGCCGATATGTTCGGCCACCCGGCGAAGTTCATTGGCTGCCACCCGCTCTACCACCATGACCTGACCATCGGTCAGGATCTCTTCGGCCCGGGCGTGCACGCCGCGGTCCGTCATCACCGCTTTAACTCCCAATTCGACGATTTTTCGCACGTTCTGCTCAAATTCGTCCTGCAGTTCACGGAAGCGACGGAACCCGGCTTCGGTGCCGAGCGCCTCGTTATCCAGCTCCTCCGGTTCCAATGCATCGTCGATAATGAGCACCGTCGCCTGCGAAACCTGTTCCGGCATCTCTTTGGACAGCCGTTCCTTATCGACGATTACGCCGAGAAACACTTCATTGTTGGCATTTTCCTCCGCCACAATGATGTCCGATAATTTATAGTTTGCTTCCAACAGTTTTTCAGTGCCGATCAACCGGGCCGCCTGCACCACCAGATCGGCGATGTCGGCGTTCTCGCGCCCGGCCACCATCGCGATGTTTGAAAGTTTCGGGTCCTTGATGTCCTTGAAATTCTTGGCCCGTTTGGTCAGTTCCGCCTGAGCCAGTGAGATCCCGAGCCGGATTCCTTCAATCACCCTGGCCACAGGCACGCCTCGCAGCACCTGGCCAACCCCTTCGTTCACCAGAGCCCCGGCCATGATCGTGGCGGTCGTCGTGCCGTCACCCACTTCATGTTGCTGGGCCTTGGCAATATTGATCACCATCTTGGCCGCCGGGTGGTTCACATCCATCTTGTCAAGAATCGTCACGCCGTCATTGGTGATGATGACTTCGCCAAAGCGATCGACCAGCATCGTATCCAGTCCCTTGGGACCGATTGTGCCCTGTACCGCGGCGGCGATAGCCCGAACGGCCGAAGCGTTGGTCATCAACGCCGCCAGACTCTCATCCGATTCATTGCCGCCCGATTGTTTGAAATTCATTCTGCTTCCCCGCTTTACCGTTGATATTTTTTCAGGATATTGCCCAAATGGGCCTGCATGAATTCGATCACGGCCATTGTCCGTGCATATTCCATCCGGGTGGGCCCGAGCACGGCCAGGGTACCGACCATCTGCCCATCCAGCCGGAACGACGCCTGAATCACGCTGCAGTCCTTGATGCCGGAGAACTTGTTTTCCGCGCCGATGGTCACGATCACGCCATTGCCGTCCTGCGTGTGCAGAATATCATAAAGCAAGCGTTCTTCCTCCAACATGGAAAGTAAGGTACGCACCTTTTCCACATCGCGGAATTCCGGTTGATTCAAAAGCTGTGTCGTGCCGCCCAGATACACCTTGTCATTGGCATTGCCACAGCCGGTTGCCTCCCGAATCAGTGACAAAGCCCCTTCCAGCAGTTCCGGCCGCGGCAGCAGTTCTTCCTTTATGCTTTCCAGCACCGAAGACTGGATTTCCGTCAGATGGACTCCGCCCAGGCGATGGTTCATTACGGCGGCGATGCGTTGCAGTTCTTCCACGCTGGTACCGGCTGGAATCTCCATCAAACGGTTGTCCATCACACCCGTATTGGTAACCACGATCACCACGACGCGCGTCTCGTCGAACGGCAAAAACTGCAGGTACTTGAACTGGCAGGACGGCGCCTGCGGCGTGACCAACAGCGACACGTTGCGGGTAATCCGCGACAATACCTTTACGGTTTCCTGAAACGCCTCGTCCAGCCGCCGCACTTTTTGGTCGAACCACTGGTTGATCAGCTGGGCATCGCGCTCCGAAAGCTGTTGCGGACCCATCAGGCAATCGACATAAAAACGGTATCCTTTGGCCGATGGAATCCGGCCGGCGGAAGCATGCGGCTGTTCCAGAAACCCCAGCGCTTCGAGATCCGACATTTCATTGCGGATCGTGGCCGGACTGACTCCCAGGCCGCATTTGCGCGCGATGGTCCGGGAACCGATCGGCTCAGCGGTAGAAATGTAATCGTCAATGATGGCCTGCAATACTTGTCTTTTTCGCTCGTCCATCCAAAACACGCTCCTTGTTAGCACTCTATGAAGCAGAGTGCTAACATATACAAAACATACCATGCAATGGCGTTCGTGTCAAGCCTTCAAGCTGCCCTGAACCGGCGTTTTGGCCGAATCCAGGCAAAGAAATCAGGGCAGGAATTCCGCAAACACCCGGTTGCCGAATTTCATGCCGAGCGGCGTCAAAAAAATCTCCCGGTCCGTTTGCACGATCAGCTGCTGTTTTAGCAGAGGCGGCAGCGCCGCCGCATAGAGCTGGCGAAAATCCCGGTCAAACCGGCGCTGGAATTCGTCGTAACGGAGCCCTTCGGCAAGCCGCAGGGCGGTAAAAACATATTCGGCGATCAAGGTGGCCTCATCGATCCGTTCGGGCGGCATTGCGACAGTGTGCCCGAGCGCGCTGCGCCGCAGGTACTCCTTCAGGTTGTCGGTATTGACAAACCGCTGCGTCCCGTCGAAGGAATGGGCGGCCAGGCCGAAGCCGCGAAACGGTTGGAACAGCCAATATTTCCGGTTGTGTCGGCACTGCTTGCCGGCCTTGGCAAAATTGGCGATTTCGTAGCGTTCAAAGCCCATCGCCGGCAAATAGCCGTTCAAAAAGTCGTACATCGTTTCTTCGTCCGCTTCCGACGGCAAAGTTTGGCGCCCGGTTGCCACAGCGGCAGCGAGCGGCGTTCCCTCTTCCAGTTTCAGCCCATAAGCTGACAAATGCTGCGGTTGCAGCTCGACGGCCTGTTCCAGTGTAGATCGCCAGCTTGCTACGGTTTGCTGTGGCAAACCATACATCAGGTCGAGTCCGACATTGTCAAAGCCTGCCTGCCGCGCCAGACCAACCGCGGCTTTCGCATCGGCGGACCGATGAATCCGTCCGGTGGCTGCCAGCACCGTTTCATCGAAGCTCTGCACGCCAAGGCTCAGACGGTTGAATCCCTGCCGTCGCAGGGCGTCGAGCGATTCGGCCGTCACTGTACCCGGATTGGCTTCGATGCTGATCTCCGCATCCGGGGCCAGCGAGATGGTCTGACGGATCGTACACAAAATCGCCGCTAATGCAGCAGCGGGCAAAACGGTCGGCGTACCGCCGCCAAAGAATACCGTATCGACCACGCCGGCGGAGAAATCGCCGCCCGCTGCGGTGATTTCCCGGCAGAGAGCGGCGACATAGGCCTGCTGTGACTCCTCGTTTTCCACTTGCGACACAAAAGCGCAGTAGTTGCATTTGGCCCGACAAAACGGGATATGTACATAGATTCCCCAGGCTGCATCCGACCGGTTCGCCATCAGTCGCGTTTGAGAACCGCCATGAACGCTTCCTGCGGCAACTCGACGCTGCCGACCTGCTTCATCCGTTTCTTGCCTTCCTTTTGCTTTTCCAGCAACTTTCGTTTGCGGGTGATGTCGCCGCCATAGCACTTGGCCAGCACATCCTTGCGTAAGGCGCTGATCGTCTCGCGGGCAATCACCTTGTTGCCGATCGCCGCCTGCACCGGAATCGCGAACATGTGGCGCGGAATCAGCTTGCGCAGCTTTTCCACCAGTTGACGTCCGCGATACACCGATTTTTCCCGGTGCACGATCACCGACAACGCATCGACCACTTCTTCGTTGAGCAGGATATCCATCTTTACCAGGTCCGATTCCTGATACCCTTCCAATTCGTAGTCGAGCGAGGCATAGCCGCGGCTGACCGTTTTCAGCCGGTCGAAGTAATCGTAGATGATTTCCGACAACGGCAGATGATAAGTCAGCATCACCCGGGTCGTGTCCATGTACTTCATGTCTTTGAACTCGCCGCGTTTCTCCTGCGACAGCTCCATGATCGCGCCGACAAAGTCGTTCGGCACGATGATCGTCGCTTTGACATAGGGCTCGCCGATTGCGTCGATCACCTGCGGCACCGGCATCCGTGACGGATTGTCGATGAACAGCACCTCGCCGTCAGTCTTGCGTACCCGGTAGATTACGTTGGGAGCCGTGATGACCAGCGACATCTGGTATTCTCGTTCCAGCCGCTCCTGTACCACATCCATGTGCAGCAGCCCCAGAAAGCCGCAACGGAAACCAAACCCGAGCGCAGCTGAGGTCTCCGCCTCAAAGGTCAGCGCCGCGTCATTCATCTGCAGCTTTTCCAACGCCTCGCGCAAATTGTCGAAGTCGCTGGTTTCCACCGGATACATGCCGCAATACACCATCGGCGTCACCTTGCGGTAACCCGGCAGCGGTTCTTTGGCCGGACGAGAGCCATCGGTGATGGTGTCGCCGACCCGCACTTCCTTGAGATTCTTGATACCTGCCACCAAATAGCCGACCTGTCCGGGGCCGAGCGCCGCAACCGGGGTCAGCGAGGGCTTGAACACCCCGACCTCAGACACTTCAAAACTGCGGCCGCTATGCATCATTTGAGCTTTCATGCCGTTGGCGATCGTGCCGTCCATCACCCGGATGTAAGAAATCACGCCGCGGTAGGAATCAAAATGCGAATCAAAAATCAGCGCGCGGGTCGGCGCCGCCGGGTCCGACTTGGGCGGCGGAATCCGTTTCACGATAGCTTCCAGCACCTCCGGCACTCCTTCACCCGACTTGGCGCTGACCAACACCGCGTCACTGGCGTCGATTCCGATTACCTCTTCGATTTCCCGTTTGACTTTCTCGACATCGGCACTGGGCAAGTCGATCTTATTGATTACCGGAATGATCTCCAGGTCATGATCCAGCGCCAGATAGACGTTGGCCAACGTCTGCGCCTCAATGCCCTGGGAGGCGTCGATCACCAGCAGCGCGCCTTCACAGGCCGCCAGGCTGCGCGACACTTCATAGGAAAAATCGACATGGCCCGGCGTGTCAATCAGGTTCAGCATGTATATCTCGCCGTTTTCCGCCTGATAATCGAGCCGCACCGCCTGCGCCTTGATCGTGATGCCGCGTTCGCGTTCCAGTTCCATCTGGTCCAGCAATTGGTTTTCCATCTGCCGGGCGGCAACGGTACCGGTGATTTCGATCAATCGATCGGCCAACGTCGATTTGCCATGGTCAATATGGGCGATAATCGAAAAGTTGCGGATGTGGGAAGTGTTCAAGTCGCAGCTCCTTCTCCATTCACTTCATTTATTGTATTACGCAATCAGGTTCTGTCTTTATTAATTATATTGAGTTTGACGGTTCGGTCAAGTCCCGCCTGTCCTGTCACAGCACAAGGCCCGAAACGAATCGGGCCTTGCAGCAAAATCCTCATGATTGAATTCGAACCGCCCTGAAACCATTACGGCTTCGGCATTAGTTCCTCCAACACCAAGTCGGGGTTTTCCGCCTGCATCGCAACGATGTTGCGCAGATGGGTGAAAGACTGGACGTCCGATTCGACAATGCTGAATCCGATACCGGTTTCGGTATTACGGACCGCCTCCGCCCGTAGATGAAATTCCAGCGGTGGATTGGTCAACGGCAATCGCAGTTTGACACTCACCACTTCGCCGCACTCCAGCTTTTTGTCAGTATAAACGAACAAGCCTTTTAGACTGAGATCGACCACGCGCCCGCAGATTGTTTCTCCCTGGCACTGAATCTCCGCAAAAACATGAAAATGTACCCGGGTAAATTGTCGTCGTTCGTCCGACATCGGCAACCCTCCCGTTTC
>CAZOJA010000130.1:0-6876 GCA_964579955.1 uncultured Veillonellaceae bacterium
ACATATGTAATATCCGTCATAATAAGGAAGATTTATATCAAGTAAAATTAAATCAACAACATGCCCCCCGGTGGAGGGGGGATTGGGAGGCTGATGGTTCGTGGAGGAAAAGCAACCGGAGAGTCGCAACATCGTGATTATCGGCGGCGTGGCCGCTGGAATGAAATCGGCGGCTAAAGTGCGTCGTGGTGATCCGCGGGCGAAAATCACCGTGATCGAGCGGGGGGACATCGTTTCCTACGGTGCCTGCGGCATGCCCTATGTCGTGGCCGGAACCGTCGATTCGATCGATCATCTGATGATGACGCCGAATGGATCGATCCGCAACCCTTCCTTTTTCAAGGCGACCAAGAACCTGGATATTCTGACCCGGACCGAGGCGCTGCGGATCGATCGCGCGGCAAAGACCGTTCAGGTCAGGAGTCTGGCAGACGGCACGGAAAGTGAAATACCCTATGACAAACTGGTGATTGCCACCGGCTCGACGCCGGTACGGATCCCTTTTCCCGGTCTGGAGCTCGGCAATATATTCCCCATGTGGCATCCCTATGATGCGCAGGCGATCCGCGACCTGCTGGAGTCAGGCAAGCTCAAAAACGCCGTGATCATCGGGGCGGGACTGGTCGGGATAGAGATGGCGGAGGCGTTTCACCGCTGGGGAGTTCACACCACGATTGTAGAAATGCAGCAACATGTATTCCCGGCTTTCTTGGATCCGGAGATCGCGTTGGCGGTTGAAAAATACGCCAGGGAACAGGGCATCGATATCCGCACCGAGGAAAAAGTGCAGCGTTTTGAAGGCGAGGGTGTTGTCCAGGCCGTTGTCACCGACAAGGGCAGCATTCCGGCCGATGTGGTGGTATTATCTGTCGGCGTAAAACCGACGGTGGCGCTGGCGCGTGACGCCGGGCTCGCGATCGGTGAATCCGGTGCGATTCGGGTCGACGCCGGGATGCGCACCAGCGATCCCGATATTTACGCTGGCGGCGACTGCGCCGAAAACCTCCATGTGGTGACAGGCAAGAAGATGTTTGTCGCACTGGGGTCAATTGCCAACAAACATGGGCGGGTGATCGGCGAGAACCTTTGCGGCGCCGACGTGAAGTTCCGCGGGATTCTCGGTACGGTCGTCGTTCGTTTGCTCGAGTTGAATGTGGGAAAAACCGGCCTGACGGAGAAAGAAGCGAAGGCAGCCGGTTATGAGATTGTCACCACGATGACCACCGGCTATGATCGGGCTCATTATATGCCTGAAGCAAGGTTGCTTACCATCAAGTTGATCGCCGACGCCAACAGCCGTAAGGTGCTGGGAATCCAGGCCTTCGGCGCCGGCGACGTTTCGAAGCGTATTGATGTGGTGGCTGCGGTGCTGAACTTTGGCGGCACGATCGATGATCTGTTTGATGTCGATCTGGCCTATGCGCCGCCGTTCAACAACCCGATCGATAATGCCGCGGTTGCGGCAAACACGTTGATGAACAAGATCACCGGCAGATTTAAAGGCATTTCGACGATTGCGGCCAAAGAAAAACTCGCTTCTGACAAGACCGTGTTTCTTGATTTGCGGAGTCCCGAGGAAACCCAGACGGCCCGGATCGCCGCCTGCCGCAACGTAACCTATATTCCGCTGGATCAATTGCGCAGCAGACTGGCTGAACTGGGCAAAAAAGATGAAATCGTCGCTTTCTGCAAGATCAGTCTGGACGGGTATGACGCAGAATGCATTCTGGAAGGGGAAGGGTTTGAAAATGTCAGGGTGCTTGAAGGGGGCGTCGCAGCCTGGCCTTTTGCCTGTGAATCGGGCGAGGCGAGCGACGGGCGGAATGTAAATCAATCGCGGGAATAGGGTGAAGAATCGCGGCATAGTTGCGCTGTTCAGGCAAATTTGTAAATTTTGTTTTCGGAAGGGGAGGAAAACGATGCGGCGTAGAGAATTTATTCAATGGGCAACACTAGGGTCACTGAGCGTTTTGGGTCTGCCCGGCTGCGGCGGCAAATCGAGCGCCGATGTTGGGATCCCTCCGCAAAGTCAGTCCCCTGCACCGACAACCGCTCCGGTCGCCAGTTCCGGCCAACCAGCGATGGTTGTCGTGAACGGCGCCGACCCGGATGAACTGATTGAGCGGGGTTTGCAGGCGATGGGCGGTATCGGCCGGTTTGTCAAATCGGGCCAGAGCGTGGTGATCAAACCGAACTTCAGTGTGCCGCGCACACCGGACCAGGCGGCGACGACCAACCCGACGATGGTTGCGGCGCTGGTCAAGCGTTGTCAGGCCGCCGGCGCCAAGTCGGTCAAGGTGATTGATTATCCGTTCACCAACGCCCAAATGTGTCTGGAAAACACCGGAATCCGCAGGGCTGTCGAGACTGCCGGCGGCAAGGTTTATGCGATCAATAAATTGTCTGGCGAGTTTTATACGGCGTCTAATGCCGGCGGGTCGGTATTGCAACAGATGCAGTACTCGCGGGATGTGTTGGAAGCCGATGTGTTCATCAGTTTTCCGATTTTGAAGCACCATAATGGTACGGGACTGACAATGGGGCTCAAAAATATGATGGGGCTGGTTTGGGACCGCGGATTTTTCCACCGGACCGACTTGCACCAGACCATCGCAGAATTGGCGGCGTTCAAACGTCCTAACCTGATCATCATGGACGCGGTGAGAGGGATTACCACCCATGGGCCGATGGGGCCAGGCACGATCAGGGAATATAATCAGTTGATCTTCAGTGTCGATCCGGTGGCTGCCGACGCATACGGGGCGGAGCTGTTCGGCCTGAAGGCGGCGGATGTACCGCATATCGGGATTGCCGCGGGTCTGGGCGTAGGAACCGTCAACTGGAAAAGCCTGAATCCGGTTCGCGTATAGCCGGAGACAATTTTAAAAGGAGGGGGCGCGACAGCGATCGTCACGGAGCTTCTGTGGGTTTGTTTTTTGCTGTCTGGGGCGGCGGCAATTTTTTTTCACCGCCGGCGACGGTTTGAAAAAACGGTGATTCATTGGCCGCAATGCGTAGCGCGGGTGATTCCGGGCTCAATACGGCTGGAGCCGGCCGGCTGGCAGCCGGGGGGGAAGCAACGCGGCTGGCGGATTGCAGAGATCGAGTTTACGTATGAAAAGAACGGGTTGGTTTTTCAAAGCCGCAAAATGTTACCGGTAAACTGGACGCTCCGTGCCGGAGAACAGGAACGGGTGATTCGGGAACTGGAGACTTTTGCGGTCGCGTTTTGCAATCCGGCAGACCCCGGCGAAGCCTATCTTGACATTCCCGACCGCTGGCAGCGGGGCAGCATCAGCTGGGTGACGGTGGCGCTGGTGGTATCGGGCACGGTCGCGGTTGTAAGCGGGAGATTCTTGTTGTCAGCTTATTTAGGATCAGGAGGTTAATTTCATGTTGGAACAGTATGGGGCCATTGCAATTTTGGCCGGGGTGGCATTTATCTTTCCTTTTATTCCACTGATCGCTTCGGCGATGATTCACATCCGCCGACCGACCCACGAAAAACTGTTGACCTACGAGTGCGGCATCGATACCATCGGTCGTTCCTGGGTCCAGTTCAAAAGCAGCTATTTTCTGTATGCGCTGGCGTTTGTCCTGTTTGATGTGGAGACCGCTTTCCTTTATCCGTGGGCGGTCGTGTTTCGCAGCATGAATGCGCCGGCATTTCTGGCGATGTTTGTGTTCATGGCGATTCTGCTGTTGGGATTGTGGTACGCCTGGAAGAAGGGGGCTCTCGAATGGAAGTGACAACCGAGAATCAGGCCGCACAGAGCCGGCTGTCCGGTCTGCTGGGGCCGGAAAACGTGATTGTGACCACCGTGGAACAGGTGTTTGCCTGGGCACAGGGACATTCGTTCTGGCCGCTGACTTCAGGGTTGGCCTGTTGCGCGCTGGAAATGATGGCCTGCGGCGCCGGGCGTTTCGATTTGGCCCGTTTCGGCTATGAAGTGTTTCGGCCTTCGCCGCGTCATGCCGATCTGTTGATCGTGGCCGGAACGCTGACCTGGAAAATGGCGCCGCCGCTGGTGCGTCTCTATGAACAGATGCCAGAGTCAAAATGGGTGATTGCGATGGGCAGTTGCGCCTGTGGCGGCGGTCCGTTCGTCGATTCCTACTCGGTCGTGCAGGGAGTGAACAAAATCCTGCCGGTGGACGTTTATATCCCCGGTTGTCCGCCGCGGCCGGAAGCACTGATGCATGGCATGCTGACACTGAAGGAAAAAGTGATGGCAGCCAAGAGACGAGGTGGCAAGAAATGAATCAGGCAATGATCGAGACCGGACTGCTGGAATCGACGCCGGCCGCCTTGCTGGCTGACCTGCAGGAACTTCGGGACAATGCCGCGTATCGGTTTGACCGCTTGCTGGATGTGACCGCTGTGGACCGCGGCGAGACCCTGGAACTGGTATACCGGCTGAATTCACTGCAAACAGGCCGCGATCTGGTAGTGAAAGCGTCGATTGAGGCGGCCAAACCGGAGATCCCTTCGGTGTCCGGCCTCTGGGAAGCGGCGCTGTTTGGTGAACGCGAAGTGCAGGATATGTTTGGTGTCGTGTTTACCGGTCATCCCGACCCGCGACCGCTATTGGCGCCGGAAGACGGCTTCGGCTTTTTCCCGCTGCGGAAAAACTACAAGCTGCCCGGACGGTCCGGCCAGCAGGCGGGGAGGTAACGAAAATGGCGCAGCTAAAATTGGAACACAATGGCGTTACGGCCTGCGGCACCGAATTGTATCTGTTGAATATGGGGCCGCAACACCCCAGCACGCACGGCGTGCTTAGGGTGCTGCTGGAACTGGATGGAGAAACCGTGGTCCAGGCGACGCCGGTGATGGGGTATTTGCACCGTGGGCTGGAGAAACTGGCCGAAGCCCGGACTTATCCTCAGTTCATTCCCTATACGGACCGGCTGGATTATGTTTCCTCAATGTGCAACAACCTGGCTTACTGTCAGGCGGTGGAAAAGCTGATCGGCGCCGAGGTGCCGGAACGGGCCGAGTATATCCGTGTCATTATGGCCGAACTCAACCGGATTGCCAGCCACATGTTGTTCATCGGCGCCACGGCGTTGGACCTGGGCGGCATGAGCGGCATGATGTACACGTTCCGTGATCGCGAATACATCCTGGACCTGTTCAATCTGGCCTCCGGGTCGCGTCTGACTTATTCCTATGTGCGGATCGGTGGCGTAATGAACGACATTTCAGCGGAATTCATCGAGCTGTTGCGCAAATTCCTCGCCGATTTGCCGGGGATGCTCACCGAATACGACAACCTGATCAACGGCAATGAGATCTTCCAGGCCCGATTGAAAGGAGTTTCGATCGTGCCCGCCGAACGCCTGGTCTCGCTGGGGGTGACCGGACCGGTGTTGCGAGCCTCGGGGATTGATTATGACCTGCGGGTCAATAAGCCGTACGGCATTTACAACCGTTTTCAGTTTTCCGTGCCCACCGGCAGCGTCGGCGACAACTGGGAACGCTATCTGATGCGGGTGCTGGAAATCAAGGAAAGCGCCAAAATCGTCGCCCAGGCGCTGGAGAACCTGCCGGACGGACCGGTGATGGCGAAGGTTCCCAAAGTCATCAAGCCGCCGGTCGGCGAAGTGTATCATGCGAACGAGACGCCGCGCGGCGAGCTGGGATTCCACCTCGTCAGCGATGGATCGACCAAGCCGTACCGGCTGCATATCCGTCGGCCGACCTTTTACAACCTGGGTTGCGTGAACGCGCTCTGCCAGGGCGTAAAGATCGCCGACGTCGCTGCGGTTCTGGCTGTTCTTGATCCCTGCATGGGAGAAGCCGATGCATAGGAAGGTGGATATTTGATGCAAGAGTCTGCAAGCCTCTGGGTTGCACTGGGGAAGACGATCAAACAGGCCGTGTTGGCGATGACCGGCGCGCCATGGGTCGCCGAGCTCGTACACACGCTGGCCGGAGTCGTTGGTATTTTATCGATCATTTTATTATCTGCGCTGGTTCTGGTGTATCTGGAACGCAAAGTCTGCGCCTGGATGCAGATGCGGTTGGGACCGAACCGATTGGGTCCGTACGGGATTTTTCAGACGATCGCCGATATCATCAAACTGATGACCAAGGAAGACATCCAGCCGGCCCAGGTTTCCCCGGTGATGTGGGGGTTGGCTCCGGTACTGCTGTTTATGGCGGCGATGACTACCTATGCGGTGATTCCGTTCGATGCCGGCGTGATTTTCGCCGATCTCAACATCGGGATCTTCTTCTTTGTTGCGGTCGGTTCGCAGGCGACGCTGCCGATGCTGATGGCCGGCTGGGCCTCCAACAACAAGTACGCGATGGTCGGCGGCATGCGGACTGTCGCCCAGATGATTTCCTATGAGATACCGCTGGTATTCTCGCTGCTCGGCGTGGTGATGATCACCGGTTCGATGAAGATGAGCGATATCGTCAAAGCCCAGGAAGGGATGTGGTTCATCGTGACCCAACCAATCGCCTTCCTGATTTACCTGATCGCGTCGGTTGCCGAGACCAACCGGACCCCGTTCGACCTGGTGGAAGCCGAGTCGGAGCTGGTGGCCGGTCCGTTCACCGAGTATAGCGGCATGCGCTGGGCCTACTTTTTCCTGGCGGAGTATGCGTTTATGGTCGGCGCCTCCTGCATCGCGGCCACCCTGTTTTTAGGCGGCTGGAACGGACCGTTCCTGCCGGGCTGGATCTGGTTCTTCCTCAAGGTGGCGGCGATGATATTCCTGTTCATGTGGTTCCGCTGGACGTTCCCGCGGATCCGGGTTGACCAACTGATGTCGTTCGGCTGGAAGGTGCTGTTGCCATTGTCGATTGTGAACGTAGTGGTGACAGGCATCGGACTATGGCTGTTTTTCCCGTTGGGTTGAGAG